>JAISOT010000155.1 GCA_031275465.1 Desulfovibrio sp. | reverse complement strand
ACGCAGCATCTCCTCATTTTGCTGCACAGAGCGGTTCAGTTCAAAGCGTTCGTCACGCACTCTGTTCAGGCGCAAAAAATCGTTCGCGTCGCGCGCTCCGGCCCGGGCAAAAAATTCCGCCTCGCGGTCCTGCGCCTCACGCAGGGCCGCTTCATCGTTCCGCGCGGCTTCCCGTTCCTCCTCCAACCGCTTTGCAAGGTTCCCGCGCTCGCCCGACGCGGCAAAAGCGCTCTCGGCCGCTTCCAGGGCCGCATCCAGGCTGGCGGGCCAGTCGTCCTTGCCGTCAATGTCTTTCTGCGGCAACCGGCCGATCTTTTCCAGCAATTCCGCCAGAGGCAGACACAACGCACGCACGGCGCCGCGGCTGCGCCTGCGTTCGGATATGCAGCGCAGCAGCCTGTCTTCGGCGGCGAGACATTTGTCCATGCGGTTAAACGCCTCACGCACGGCGTCCGGCTCCAGGTCGACGTCCAGACCCATTTTGCCGAGGCTCGCGCGCCATTGCTCCCGTGCGCGGGCAAGCCGTTCTTCGGCCTCCCGCAGAACGCGGGCCGCCTTGTCTCTGCGCGCCCTGCTGTCCGCGAGGGCGTTTTCCCCGGCCTGCACGGCCGCTTCAGCCCTGATGCGCTCCTCGCGCGCCGCGTCCGCCGCCCGGCAGCTTTCCAGGATGAGCCGCCCGCTCCGCGCCAAAGACTCTCCGTCTGCCGGATTGCCGGTCAAGGCGAACACCGGCTCCTGAGAACGCAGGATGTCTTCCTGCGCGCGTATGTCGGCTTCCTGTCCGCGCAGAGCCGCATCGGCTTCCTGCAGCGTGGCCAGGGCAATTCTGGCGGTTTCCACTTTGGCGAAAAAAGCGGCGGCCCCGTCAGCCGACGGGACCACACGCACACCCAAAGCCAGCATGATGTCCTGCCAGCGCCGACGCACATGCTGCACGCGGCTGTTCATGTGCTGATCCCGCCGCCTAGCGGCCTCGCCGAATCGCGCTTCAGCCAATGTCACCTCACGTTCCAGATCATCCAGGGCCTTACGGCTCTGCTCCCCGAGGACGATTTTTTCCCGTTCGTCTTTCAGGCGCAGGGCAACGGCGTCCAAAGTGACAGGATCCCGGTTCTCCATGCCGAGAGCTGCGCAGAGTCGCGTTGTCTGTTCTTCAAGACGGGCCACGCGTTCGGCCAGAGTCTCCCGCGATTTGCGCAGCTGCGCCATTTGCTGCCTGTGGCGTTTGGCTTCCGGACCGCTGCGCGGCAGTCCGCCCGCCAGAAAGGCCACGCCGCAGACCAGGATGAGATAGCCGGACCACAGCGTAACGGGCACGACCAGACGCTCCGTCAAGGCATAGCTCGTTATCCCCAGCCGCCAATGCGCCAGAAGCATGCCCGCCCCGAGCAAAGCCAGGACAAGGCCGACCGCGATGAGGGGCAGACTTTTCACCGGAGAGGGCGGCGTCTCCGAGTGTATTCTGCCGTCAAGTTCGTCCAGGCGGCCGCGCTCCATGTCCAGCGCGGCGGATTTGCCCCGCAGTTCGTCAAGCGCCCTCTCCCTGTCGTCAAGGGACTTGCGGCTGCCGTCAGGGGGATTGCGCTGGAGATCTTCCAGGTGCAGTTTTTTGCGCAGTTTCAGGTCATGCGCCTGGTTTTCAGCCTGGCGCGCGGCCTCTTCAAGTTTTTCCGCCTCGCGCTGCCGTTCCTGCACTTCTCCGGCGATGCCCAGAGCTTCCTCTCTGCGGGCCAGAACCCCCTCCAGATCTCCGGCCGGGTCAGCGGTCTTTTTGATCCCCAACGGCTCAAAAGCCCGCGCGAAAAGCGCCCGCGCCCCGTCAACGCTTTTTTGGCGTCCGGCAAGCGAGCGCAGGCCGGCATCCCGCCTGTCCAGAGCCTGACGCGTCTTGTCCCGTTCCTCCTCATTCAGAACGGCCTCGGGCGAGGGAAGAAGAGCCAGAGCCAGTCTGGCGCTTTCCAGCCCTTCCTCGGCGGTCGGCACTTCCTGGTTGGCCTTGTGCAGCACGTCGAGGGCGGCGTTGTAGGTCAGGGCGGCCGCCGTCATGGCCCTGGCCTGTTTTTCGACGTCCTCGCGGGCAAAAAGGGTGCGGTCCGTGGCCCGTATGCGCGCGCACGTCCATCCGCGGCCCAGGCAGCGGAGTTCAGCCCTGAACTGGGCCGCCGCGCGGCGGCACTCTTCCCGCTGCCCGGGCAAAAGAGCCAGAGCTTCCTGGCAGGCGTTTCTGCGGCTGGCCAGACCGCGCAGCAGAGGCAGCGCTTCCGGCAATGCCGGATCGACGCGGATCGCCTCAAGGCGTTGTTCCAGGCGTGAGCACTTCTCCCTGCGTTCCGCCAACCGCCGCTCACAGCCCTGACGCGCCGTTTCCAGCGCGGCCAGACGCGCCGGGCCGTCCTCGGGAAAGTCTTCCCCCACCGCTTCCAGCCGGTCCAGCCGGGCAAGCGCCACATGCCGCTCCCGCCACTGCCGCCATACGCCAAGACGTCTCGCGATCCCCCGCTCTTCAACCTCCAGGCCCGCCTTTTTCCGTCGCGCTTCCGCCAGGGCGGTTCTGTTCCGCTCCAGTTCGCGGGCGAGATCATTGTAGGAGGCCGACCGCGCCCTGAGTTCTTCCAGCCTGCGGCGGATATCCTCCAGGGCCTTGATGTCCGCGTTGAGGGCCGGATTGGCGCCGCCCGGCTTGAAAATGCCTTCCATCTCCCTGTTGAAGCCGGCCAGCACCGCGCCCGGCGAGGCGAGACCGGGGCCGAAGCTCGCGCTGTAGAGGGCGTTGCGCACGCCGGGATCGCTGAGACTTTCAAAAATCTGCAATTCCGCCAGACTGAAGCCGAAAACGGCGTTGTAGACGTCGCGGCTCACGCCGCGCAACAGCTCGTTCAGAAACTGGGAGGGCAGGGTCCGGCCGTTGCCGTCGCCGAGGGTCAGGATGCCGCCGCCCGCGCCGGGCCGGCGCGTCAGGCGCAGCGCTTGCCCCTCGCGCAGGCGCAGGGCGAGGCTGCCGCCGGTTTTGCCGCCCTCAAGATAGGCGGCATAGGGTTTCCAGGCATTGCCGCGCCTGTCGGGATAACCCGCCAGGGTGACGCGCAAAAATTCCAGACACGTGGATTTGCCGGCTTCATTTTCTCCCAGAAAGACGGAGAGGCCGGGAGAGAGCGCCTCCACCGTGACTCCGGAAAAAACGCCGAAGCCGTCAATATGGAATGACTCTATATGCATTGCGTCTCCAGGCGGGCGGGCGAAAAAATCGGCATAGGAATTTACTCATCCGGCTCAAGAGAATCCGCGCACAGCGTTTCCGCCTCCTGCAGCAGGGAGAGCAATTCGGATTCAGGGGGGACGGACAAAAATCTGGCCGCGCGCTTGTGCGTGTACAGCGGGCCGAGAGCCTTGCCGGCCAGACGGCCGAGACTTGCGGGATCGGCCCGCAGGGCGGCGGCAAGGCGCAGCGCTTCCCCCAAAACGTCGTCGCGGTGCATGTCCCTCTCCCGCGGAGCCTGGGTGCGGCAGCACATATCCTTTATCCACAGGCCGGGTCTGCCGCCGGCGAGATACTGCATCCGCCCGGCGAGATCCTCCTGCGCCGTTTTCTGGCGCAGAAGGCCGTCGAGAACAGTCCGGCCCCGCAGCGCAACGCGCGCCACCAGGGCCTCGCAGCCCATGCCGGCCTCCGCGGCGGCCGCGCTCAAGGCCTCGGCAAGACGCGCTTCCGCCTCATCGGGAGTTTCGGCATCCTCCAGATCACACTCCACTTCCACCCACTGCACAGGGGAGAGGGGATGGAAGACATGCCCGCAGACCCATTCCACGCCGTCATGGCGCGCGCTGACCACAAGGCAGCCGCGGGGGCCCGGCTCGTTGACGTGCAATCCCTGAATGTTGCCGGAGTAGGCGATAAAAGGCCGCTGCGAGAGAACGGCCTGTTTGTGGACGTGACCCAGAGCCCAGGCGTCCAGCCCGCTCTCCCTGAGATCCGTCAGGGTGCAGGGAGCGTAGCGCAGGGCGGACTGCCCTTCCACCGTCGCGTGCAGCACGCCGAGTTGGAAACAGTCGCCGAACGTCGCGTCCCGCGTGAACAGCCGGCTGAGATTGCGGCTTTCCTCAGCCCTCTCATGGCTTATGCCGTGTACAAGGGCCACGGTTTCACCCTCGCGCTCCACGGAATGCGCGGTGACCTCCGGCCCGAAAAAGACGGCGTTTTCCGGCCAGCGCACAGCCGTGAGGCGGGAGGAAAGAGGGTCATGATTGCCGTGGGCCAGAAAAACGGGAATCGCCGAAAGCCTGAGGCGCTCGCAGGCGTCGCGCAGGGCGAGCTGGGCCCTGATGCTGCGGGTTTCCTGATTGTAAATATCCCCGGCGATAACCAGAAAATCGGGTTTTTCCCTTTCGCAGAGGGCACACAGGCGTTCCAGGGCGGTAAGGGAGGCCCCGCGCAGGTGCCCGGCCAGGCGGGAATCCTGCAGTGACCGGGAAACGCCGAGGAAGGGGGCGTCCAGGTGCAGATCGGCGGCGTGAATATAACGCAGAGCGCGCACGGCAGGCAGGCCTCAGCCGCGCAGCCGCGCGCATTCTTCGGCCAGGCGGGCGAGCTCCCCGTCGTTGGCGTCGATTTTCAGACCCCGGCGGATGTGCCCCAACGCGCGGACATACTCCCCCGCTTCCATCAGAGCCTTGGCGATAAGGGCGAAGCAGGGGAATTCGTTCTTATAGAACTTGAGGGCGTCCATAAAGCACTGGTCCGCCTCGGCCGGCCTGCCCTCCTGCAGAAACTTTCTGCCGTCCTTGAGGCAGCGATCCAGATTGAGCTTGCGCTTCAGGGCGGCCTCGTGATCTTCCTGCTCTTCCAGCCCCAGCAGGGAATTGGAAAGGCGGATGAAAAAATTCAGGAGGGCGCGTTCCTGGCCGGCCTGATAGATCACCGGGGCGCCGGCGGCGTTTTTGAAATCGGGGTCGGCATTGAGGTCGGCGAGAGCGTCGCGGATGTCCCCGCGCAGCTCCGTCGGGGCGGGACGCCCCTCAAGAGCTTTGAAGGCGGAAATCATGAAGTTCAGGGAACGCGCCAATTCTCCGCGTTTGGAGGTGGTTCTGGACTTGGCCAGGTATTCGCGTACGTTGCGTGCGTTCATGTCGCGTCCTTTCTGCGGCCGGCAACCAAACAGAGGGCCTGCCCGGCCGGGCCCCCCACAGTTTGAAAAAGAATAGAAATAATCTAGACAAAAACTGGTTCACCCTAGCGGAAACGGCCGTTCCGCGCAAGCATATTTGCCTGGGCGGGCAGAAAAAAAATGCGCGCAAAAAATTTTTCCCCTTGACAAACCGTTCTGGCGGGACAGCGTCGAGGTTCAGGGCCGCGACGAAAAAAATGAAAAATTGTGAGAAAAATAAAGAAAAATTGATCTGTCTTTGTTAAAAATTTTTTTTTGAAATGTGAATTTCTTCAAAACACAGAAGATTTTCAGGGCCGCGAAATGAGGACAAATCTTTAACATCTCATATAATAATTATTTATATCAGTATGTTGCTTGTATTCTTCTTTGGGGGAAATAAAAACGGCTCCCCAACATATATGCCCCTTCCGTTCCTGTTGTCCAAAACTTCCTCCTTGCGTAAAAGGTTTTCCATGCAAGAAAAATGGGCCGTGATTTCGGAAAATCTGAAAAAAATGCTTGACCCGGGCACGTTTAAAGTCTGGATTGCGCCGTTGCGCGCCACGGCGCAGGAGAAGGGCCTCTGCCTTTTCGCCGGGAACGCCTTTGTGGCGGACTGGCTGAAAACCCGCATGGAGGCCCGCCTGCGCGAAGCCGCGGCCCCGGTTCTCGGCCTTGACCCCCGGGATGTGGAGATACGCATTGAGGTCGCGCCGGCGCCGGACGCAGCCCCCCGGAAGGCCACGTTCGCGCGCCAGCTCTGCCTGCCTCTGCCCCGGTGCGATTCGGGCGGGCGGGATCAGGTATGGCGCCACTCCTTCGAGGATTTTGAAGTGGGCCGCAGCAACAGCGTGGCCGTGGCCGCCGCCAGGGACGTCTGCGACGGGGGCGGCACCGTGAACACGCTGTTTGTGAACTCCTCCTCCGGCCTCGGCAAAACGCATCTGACGCACGCCGTGGGCAAGGCCATCAGCCAGTCCCCGCAGGAAATCCGCATAGCCTATATGACGGCGGAAGACTTTACCCGGCGTTATGTCGCGGCCGTGCGGCGGAAGGATGTTGAAGGGTTCCGCGAGCGCTTCGCCGGCCTGGACGTGCTGCTGCTTGAGGATGTGCATTTCTTGCAGGGCAAGGAAAAAACCCAGGAAATAGCTCTGACGACGCTCAAAACCCTGCAGAGCCAGGGCGGCAGGGTTGTCTTCACCTCGTCCTTTTCCCCGCGCGAGCTGCAGGAGGTGGACGGCAGCCTCGTCTCGCATTTTTGCTCAGGCATTCTCACCCGCCTGGAACGCCCTTCCAGGGACATGCGCCGCCGCATCCTCATGCGCAAGGCGAAACAGTTTCAGGCCATCCTGCCCGACGACGTCTGTGACCTTCTGGCCTCGCGCCTGCACGGGGACGTACGCCAGCTGGAGTCATGCCTCAACAACCTGGTTTTCAAGGCCCGCCTGCTCAACTGCGGCATCAGCCCGCGACTGGCGATGGACGTGCTGGCGCAGTATGCCGGAACGGAATGCGGCGCGGACATGCAGACCATTATCCGGCTCGTCTGTGAGAGCTTCGGCCTGACGGAACGGCAGCTCAACTCGCGCTCGCGGCGCCATGACTGCGTTGTCGGACGCAACACGGTCTATTATCTGGCGCGCAGGCACACCGAACTTTCCCTTGAAGAGATAGGCTCGACGTTCAGCCGCCGCCACTCCACCGTCATCAAGGGCATCACCTCCGTGGAGCGGGAAATCTCCAGAGAATCCGCCGAAGGACGCCGGCTCGCCCGCGCGCTGAAGCTCATTGAGCGGAACGCCGGTCTTTCCACCACCATTTAGCCCGCTCGCACAAGAGTTCAATATCTCCGCCGGCGGCCAGATTCAGCATCTGGCGATACTGGCGCACGGCCGCCAGACTGTGGGGATTGGCGTTGAAAATGCCCGCGAACAGGCCGGCGTCCTCGGAAAGCATTTTTTGGGCCGCGTCCAGACGGCGGCGGAACGAAGGCGTAATAAAGGGCAATATCTCCTCCCTGCCCGCCAGCAGGGCGAAATAGGCCAGCGTGGTGATAAAGTTCACTCCCTGTATGCGCGCCATGGCCTGGTCGTGCTCCTGCGCCGTTGTCTCGAATACGCGGCAGCCGATGGCGAGAAAAAATTTTCGCACCAGCGCCAGATGCCCGGCTTTTGCCCCGCGGCCGGGAACCACGGCCACGGGCATGTCGTCGTCCGCGGCGGGCGCGGGGCCGAAAAGGGGATGCGTGCCCACCACAGGCCCCGGCCAGTGCTTTTCCATCTGCGACAGGGGGATTTCCTTGACGGAAGTGATGTCGCAGAGCACGGCCCGGGGGGGCAGATGCGGGCAGACCGCGCGCACCGTATCCTCGAAAACGGCGGCCGGCACGCAGAGAAGGGCGAGGGCGGCGTGGGCGCAGATTGGGCCGAGACTGTCCGGGGCGAGGGGAATGTCCGCGGCGGTCACGGCAATGCCCTTCCCGGCGGCTCTGGCGCGGAGCATGCTCCCCATGCGGCCGCGCGCGCCCACGAGCACGACTTTGCCCGTCATGCGATCCGTCTCCAGACGTCCCAAAACCGCGGAAAGGACTTCGCGACCACCGACGGGTCGTCCAGGCGCGCCGCCATGTCGGGCGCGCCGTCGGGGCAGCCCAGGCCCAGCAGGGCCAGCGACATGGCGATGCGGTGATCGTTGTGGGCCGAAAGGACGGCGTTTTCCGCAAGGCGCGGCCTGTCGGGATACGCTCCCCGGACGACAAGGCCGTCCGCCTTTTCCTCGACAACGACGCCCGCCTTGCGCAGTTCGGCGGCCGGGGCCGCGATGCGGTCCGATTCCTTGACGCGCAGATGCGCCGCGTTGCGCAGACGGCTCGCCCCCTGGGCGAAGGCGGCCAGCACGGCCACCGTGGGGACCAGATCGGGGCAGGCCCCCATGTCGAGATCCGCCGCGCGCAGCTCCGACGGAAACACCGTCACCCCCTCCGGCCCGGTTTCCACGCGCGCGCCCATGGACTTGAGGATATCCAGAAAAATCCTGTCTCCCTGCAGGGAATCCTCCCGCAACCCCTCCACGCGCACGGGCCCGCGCCCCAGAGCGCCCGCCGCCAGCAGGTAGGACGCGCCGGACCAGTCCCCTTCCACGCGGTAATCGCCGGCCCGGTACTCTGAGGGCCGCACGGTCACGCGCAGGCACCCCGGCCTGACCGCGGCCGGGGTGCGACAGCTCCGGCTTTTCCGCCAGGCCGACCGCCTGTCGGGGCGCGTTTCCACGCAGACGTCTATGCCGAAATCCTCCAGGCACTGAAGGGTCAGGCCCACATAGGGCCAGGAAACGGCCTTGTCCCCGGCCACTTCCAGAGCCAGGGGGGCGGCCGCCAAGGGCGCGGCCAGCAGCAGGCCGGAAAAATACTGGCTCGACACGTCCATGCCTATCCCGAGCCTGCCCCCGCAGCGCGCCGGATCAAGGCCGCGGGCGCGTACAAGCAGGGGCGGGCAATCCGGCCTCCGCTCAAAACGGACCTCGGCCCCGAGGCTGACGAGGGCGCGGGCAAGCTCCCCGATGGGGCGCTCGTGCATGCGTCCGGCTCCGTGGATATGAAAAAAGCCCCTGCCGGCCGCCAGCACGGCCGTGAGCAGGCGGCAGGTCGTGCCGGACTCGCGCACGTCGCAGGAAAGCGCGCCGCCCGCCTCATCCCCGCCCCTGGGCGCGGTCATGCCGCGCACTTCCCAGCCGTCGGGCAGGGCGCTCATGGCCGCTCCGGCCGCGCAGAGAATGGCCCGGGTACGTTCCAGATCCCGGCTTTCCAGGGTGTTCCGCACGCGGGAAATCCCGCGCGCGAGCGCCGCGCCGATAAGATAGCGGTGCGAGGCGGACTTTGAGGCCGGGGCCGCCACGGAGACAATGCCGCTACGGCGCGTCACGGTCGTCCCCGTCCGCGTTTTCCCCGCTGTCATGCTCCAGGCGGGGACCGGCCGGATATGCCCCCAGAATGCGGAAACTCGTGCAGGCCTCCTCCAGCCGGGCGCGGAGGGCCGCGTGCCGCCGGGCCGTGAGGTCGCTCTCCACATCCGCGAAAAAGACGTAACGCCAGGTTTGCCCGCGCAGGGGACGGGATTCCAGCTTGCGCATGTTGATGCCGCTGTCCGCGAGCAGGCTGAGCACCCCTGAGAGAGCGCCCGCTTTGTCCGGCAGGGTGAAGAGCAGGGATGTCTTGTCCGCCGCGCCGTTCGCCGCGGGGGCCGGCGGGAGCCGGCAGGCCGCCCTGTGGCCGATGATGACGAAACGCGTCCAGTTGTCGGAAAGATCCTCAATGCGGCGGGCCAGAATGCCGAGCCCCAGCATGTCGGACAGCTTGCGGTGGCCTATGGCCGCCGCGCTTCCGTTTCCCGCCGCGTTCCGGGCGGCGGCGGCGGTGGATTCCACCGGCACGAGGGCGGCCTTGGGCAAATGGGCGCGCAGCCAGCCCCCGCACTGGGCCAGAGGCTGGGGATGGGAATAGACGACGCCGATGGCCGCGAGAGAGGACGCGTCGCTAAACAGACAATGGGAAATGCGCGCGAACAGCTCCGCCTGGATGAAGACGTCGTGGTTCAGAAAGAAGTCAAAGCTGACGCCGACCGTGCCCTGCAGGGAATTTTCCAGGGGCACGACGCCCAGGTCGCACTGTCCGGAGGAGACTTCTTCAAATACCCTGGCGATGTCGGCGCAGGGATGGAAAGACGCCGCGTGCCCCAGGTATTCCACCCCGGCGAAGTGGGAAAAGGTTCCTTCCGGGCCGAGATAGGCCACGCACTGGGGGCGCTGCAGGGCGCGGGACGAGGAGAAAATCTCGCGCCAGACGGCGCGCAGGTGGTCCGCCGGCAGGGGACCGGGGTTGCGGCGCACAAGGCTTTCCAGCACTTCGCGCTCCCGCAGGGGCTTGAAGACGCCGGGGCCCATGTCCTTTTTGATGCTCCCCACTTCAAGGCTCAGGGAAGCCCGGCGGTTGAGCAGGTCAAGCAGGGCCGCGTCCGCGGCGTCGATTTCCGTCCTGATGGCGGCGAGGCGTTCGGCGGGATCCGGGCGGATTCCGGCGTTTGCGGGCGATTCCGTCATGCCTAGACCTCCCGTATGTCTTCGCGCACGCGCATGCCGAAATGCCGGCCCGCCTCGTCGGCGCGGCAGAGCACGGCATCGCCGCGCTTGAGGCCCACGACGCTCAGGGGGGCGCCGTCCGGAGCCGTCAGGCGTATGGTTTCCGCATTCTGCAAAAAAATCCCGCCGCTTTTTTTCAGACCCTGGTCAACCTCGGTTTCGGCTTCTATGTAGAGCATGGGCCGCACCTCAATCTTGACGCGCCCCAGAGTGGCGAGGCGCGCCGCCCCGTCCGCGTTGACGATGAGAACCTCCCCGCCGGCGGCAAGCTCCCCCAGATAGGTGGTTTTGTCGCGGGGCAGACGCACGTAGGCGTGCACGGCTCCCGCGTTGACCCGGAAAGGCCGCGCGGCCACGTATTCATTGCGCTCGGTTTCCGCATGGACAAGAAAGGTGAAGGCCGAGGAATTGCCCACGAGCATTCCGTCCCCGCGGCGCAGGAGGGAAAGGGTGTCCGCGCAGACGCGATGCCCCAGGCCCACGGCCTCCACGCGGGTGACGAGGCAGGGGAGCAACTCTTCCCGTCCCTGGGAAAGTTTGCAGGCGGCCACGATTTCCCTGATCTCTCCGACCGCCTCGGCGGTCAGCACGACGGCGGCCACGCCGCGCTCCAGAATGCCGGAAGCGAGTCTGGCCTCGTCAAGACTGCCCGCTTCGGCGAAAACGGCGTCACTGCCGGCCAGCAGATTTTCCACCGGGATCACCTCCCAGCCGCGGGCCAGCACCAGGCGTTCGCCCCCGCGCAGCCGTTCGAGCGCGTCCCGCTCGTCGGATTTGGCGGTCAGGGCCACGCGGCTTGTTTCCTCATCCGCCCAGACGGCGCAGCGGGCGAGGGCCGAGGCCTGTCCCGCCATGTCCTGGGGCACGATCAGGCCGTCCACGCCGGACTCCAGAGCCAGGGTCACATGGGCCTTGTTGTAGGGCACGGAGCGAAAGTATATCTGCGGCATCGTCATTCCCCCACAATTTCCAGGGCCGTGTCCACAGAGGCGTCTTCGTGCACAATGGCGCGCAGGGCCTTGATGAGGGCCACGCGGCGGGGATGCTGGAAGACGTTGCGGCCGACGGAAATGCCTGCGCCGCCGGCCTGAAGGGAGTCATGGACCATTCGCAGGATATCGCGGGTGGAATCCATGCGCTCGCCGCCGGCTATGACAACGGGCACGCAGCAGGCGGCGACCACGCCGGAAAAGCTCTCCATGTCCCCGGTATAGGGAACCTTGACGATATCCGCCCCCAGTTCCACGCCGACGCGCGCGCAGTGGGCCACGACATCCGGCGCGTAGCCGTTGGGCACCTGCGGGCCGCGCGCGTAGATCATGGCCAGCAGCGGCATGCCCCAGTTGTCGCAGGCTTCGGCCACCCTGCCCATGTCCGCCAGCATGAGGCGCTCGTTGGGGTCGCCCAGGTTGACATGCACGGACACGCAGTCCGCGCCGTGCCTGATGCCATCCTCCACCGTGCCCACGAGGGTTTTGGTGTTGCCGGCCGGGCTCAGGGCGGTGGACGCGGAGAGATGGACGATCAGGCCTATGTCCTTGCCCGCGCTGCGGTGGGAACAACGCACCAGCCCCTTGTGCATCAGCACCGCGTCGGCGCCGCCCCTGGCCATGTCGTTGACGGCCAGGCGCATGTCTATGAGGCCTTCCACCGCGCCGATGGTGACCCCGTGATCCATGGGCACTATGATGGTGCGGCCGTTTTCCCTGTTGATGATGCGTTCCAGACGGACTTTTTTGCCAAGATACATGTGCGCGCTCCCGTGGTTTTCAGATTTGCGGATTTACGCCGGAGCGCCTTCAAAAAAAGGGCCGCCGGCGTTTTGCCTGCGGCCCTTTGGACTTTTTTGCTCGCGTTCGCGTCAGCCAAGCCCCCGACCACAGGCTCCGGTAAAATACGCGAAAAAGAACCAGCGAAAGCCGGCGGCGTACGAGGGGAGAGTGGCGGAAACAAAGGTCTGCATGATGTAATGCTCCGTAATGGATATGACATTAGCCCGTTGCGGAAAGTTTGTCAATAAAAGTTTTCATGAAAAGTTTTAGGGAAATGCTGAATAACTTGATCACTTAGCGTTGATGTCCCCTATTGGCACCAATTTTTGAGAAAATATCCGCTTTTTGACCGAACAAATTCCTCCGATTGGCGATACTTTGGAGGGATTAAATCAGCGTTTCCCTAGGCATGGAATTCCGCATAGCCGACACCCTCCCGCCAAACATGGCAGTAGACGGGGGATACCCCCAGCTTGGAAAAAAACATTGGCGGCATAGGCTCTACCTCTGACATTGTGGCAACGATCCCGCCTCATTTGATATAGGACGGAATATTGACAAACACTTCCCTGGTAAATGTGAGCATGCGCTCCATAAGCCAGGGCAGGGCCAGGAGCAGGGTGACAAACATGCACACGATTTTGGGAATAAACGTCAACGTCATCTCCTGAATCTGCGTGGCGGCCTGAATTACGCTCACCAGCACGCCGACGCCAAGCCCCACGCCGAGCATGGGCAGCGCCATCATAAGGGCCAGTTCTAT
>JAISOT010000143.1 GCA_031275465.1 Desulfovibrio sp. | reverse complement strand
CTTGAAAGTACTCAAAAAGGAGATTTCCGCTTGGGAAACAAACAGAAACGTAAATGCAAAATCTGTTGATTGGCATTTCACAACTGACGATGCAAGAGGCAAGTTGAAATCGCTTTATCATAAAATTTGATTGTGTCACTATACTAGACTTTTTCTAATTATTCATTCGATTGCCCTGGAAAACCCGCGGGTTTGTATTGACACACATTGGCGCATACTATATAATACTTTGTTTTTACTTACAGGAGACAAATCATGCCCTTGAGCGCCTGGCGTCCCTTCATGCTTGCCGTTGCCTGCACAGTGCCTGGCGTCGCAACGCGTTTCGCGCAGCCGGAAATGTCGCCGCTCTGGCTGGCCCTGCTCGCCGGCGCGGCTATTCTGGGCGCCTCCTTCCTGCTCACCTGGGCCTGTGAAGTGGCGCAGATGGACATACCGCAGGCCGTGGCCGTGGCTGTGGTGGCCTTTATCGCCGTATTGCCGGAATACGCCGTGGACATGTATTTTACCTGGATGGCGGGGCAGAACCCGGAAAGCGCGTACGCCCGTTACGCCATAGCCAACATGACCGGCGCAAACCGGCTTTTGATAGGTCTTGGCTGGTCGGCTATCGTGCTCGTTTTTGCCGGGCGTTTCCACTCCGCCGTCGCCCTGGAAGACGACAAACGCACGGATGTGCTTTTCCTGGGCATGGCGACCATCTATGCGCTTCTGATACCGCTCAAGGGATCCCTCACCCTTCTTGACGGCGCGGTTTTTCTGGGCATTTACATCTGGTACATATGCATCATCTGCCGCCGGCCTGTGGAAGAGGAAATCCCTGAAGGCCCGGCGGCCGCGCTGGCGCGACTGCCCAAAAAACGGCGTCTCGCGTCTGTCGGGAGCATCTTTTGTTTTGCCGCCCTGGTGATTTTGTGCAATGCCGAGCCGTTCAGCGAAAATCTGGTGGCCAGCGGCAAGCTGCTCGGCGTGAACGAGTTTTTGCTGGTGCAATGGCTCGCGCCCATCGCCTCGGAAGCTCCGGAATTCATCATTGCCCTGATGTTCGCCTTTCGCGGCAACGCCGGTCTTGCCCTGGGGAGCCTGCTTTCTTCCAAGCTCAATCAGTGGACTCTGCTTGTGGGAATGATTCCGGGCGTGTATGCCGTCTCCTCGGGCAGCCTTTCCGCCATGAGCCTGGACAGCCATCAGCTTCAGGAGATACTGCTCACGGCCGGTCAATCCATCTTTGCCGTGCTGCTGCTTGCGGATATGCGCCTCAGTGTGCGCGAGGCCTTTTGGCTGCTTCTGCTTTTCGCGGCGCAGCTTCTCTCCCCCCTGTATGACAGACAAATTGAAAGCCTGTTGGGGCTGCCGCACAACCCCTTGCGTCTGCACGCCTTCTATGCCTGGCTTTATTTGGGGGGAGCGGCGTTTTTGCTGCTCAAAAACAGGCGTCCGGTCTGGAGACTGCGTTCCGGTTTCAGGGTTTGACGCCGATTTCCGCGCTCGCGCCGCCTGGAGTCGAATGCGCCGGACAATCGCGCCAAGCCGTGCCGCGGGCTTTGGCAAAAGTTTTTGGAAGGTTTTTGCTGTTGGAGCGTATATGCCGCGAGTCAGCCGTTTTGCCGCCATGGAAATCCGTAAATTCGGAAAAGGGCTTTTGTCCTGCGCTCTTGTGGCCGCTTTGGCCGAACTTCTGATGTGGAGCCAGCCCGCGGCCATGCCATTGCTGGGTTTGCCGGGCCAGATTGCCTCCGGCAATCCTCTGGGCGACACATCCGGAAAACTCCGCGTTACAGATCATGCCGTTCGCCGGACAAAACAGCACGGCAGGCTGGTCATTGACGTCAGCCTCAATTATCCCGCGTTGGGCTGCGCGGGCATCGACGCCGACATACGGCGCTGGGTCATGGGCATTGTCGGCGCTTTTGAGGAAAATCTGGCCGACGCCCTGCCGGACGGCGACGAAGACCGGCCGGAGGAAACGCAGAGTTTTGCCCTGCAAGGCGCCTACACGGTTGCGCAGCCGTCGCCCGCCGCCGTCAGCCTGACTTTTGAGTTGTGGACATATACTGGGGGAGCCCACGGCAATCTGGATATTATTACCTTGAATTACAGCCTGCTGACCGGGCAGCGTCTGGAACTGGTTGACCTGTTTGATGATCCCGACGAGGCTCTCAGGCTCATGTCGTCCTGGTCATTTCAGGTTCTCTCCCGGCGTCTCCCTCTTGCCGGCGCGTGGTCATTGCAGATGCTCAAGGACGGAACAAGCCCGGATGCGCGAAATTTTGCCAGCCTCACACTCACGCCGGAAGGCATTGTCATCCAGTTTCAGCCGTATCAGGTGGCCCCTTGGGCGGCCGGCGCGCAGGCCGTGGAAATGCCTTTTGAAAAGCTGACGGCAGCCGGCCCGTTGGCCGTCATCTGGGGGAAGTAGCCTGCGCCTGTAAAAGCAGCCGTCAGCGTTTGCCGTTCTCCGCCGGGGCATCCACGTAAAACCAGAAAAGCGCGCCCAATTCCAAAGGGCGTGGCGCACCGTCAGGCCCCTTGAGGGGGTCTCCGGACATCCGCGCCATGCAGCACCACCAGCCGGGCTGGTTGACGACAAAGGCGAACTGCCCGGATGCATCGGATATTGAAGCCAATTCCTCATGCCAGCGGGTAGGCGCAACTCTTTTATCCGTGTTGATGCGGACAAGACGCGTGGCCGCGCCGCGCAACGGCTCCCCGTTGAGCAGCACACGGCCGGAAAAGAGCGCCGGCGCCGTCAATCCGAAAGGCCGGGTAAGGGGCTGTATCTCAAAGCGTTGGCCCACCGGCGTATCCCAGCCGCGCTCCACGCCATGGACGGGCAGCATTGTCTTGACGTAATGCTGGAGGAAACGGTCGCGCCGGGCGTCCCACCAGGGGCGGGAGTCAATGCTGAACTGGTACAGCCCCGGTTTGTCCAGCGCCACATTGGCCGCCCAGGCCTTCTTGCCAAGATAGCGGATTTCCTCCAGGTCACCCAGCAAATCCAGACGCTCTCCCTGCAAAACGCCGTTACTGGCGGGCATGGTATCGTCATAGCGCAACACTGCGAAAAGTTCCGGCGTGTCCATTACAAGGCAGTTCTGGGTAAAGGGCTGCATCATGGTGATCAGGAGGTCAACTTCCTCGCCGATGCCTGCGGGTTCGTTTTCCGCTTTTTGCGCGGCGGGCGTTTCTTCGGCCGCCTTCTGCCCGGCGTTTTTGGTTTCCGGGGCGGATTGCGCCCTGTCATTCCTGCCGTGCGCGTTTCTATCCTGTTCCGATCCTGCTTTGGCCAGTTCCATGGCCGGCGCTTCCACGCTTGCGCGATTCGGCACAAGCAGGGTTACCTGAGCCTGCGCGGCGCAGGCCGTACCCAGCATGACGAGTACCAGGGGGACGAAATGTATCGACGCATGACGCCGCAAGACAGCGGAAAAGGAGTGCAGCATAACATCCCCGAACGTATCGCTGTTTTTTCTCCCGACGAGTTTCAGGAGGCGTTTTAACAAAAAACCCGTTGTCTGTCAGCAGGAGAAAAGGGATAAATTCCGCTTACTGATGTTCGCAGGGAGAGTCCAGCGGCGTTCTCGCCACAATGAGGACCAGCGTTTCCCGCGCTCCCCCGTCGCGCAGAGCCCGGACGGCCGACCTCAAGGTCACGCCGGTGGTCATCACGTCATCCACAAGCCACAGCGCGAGATCCCTGGCCTGTGCTGACGCTTCAAACAGTTGTCGTGTATTGCGCCGGCGTGCCGCAGCGGAGAGGCCTGTCTGGGGAATATGGGGCGCCGCGCGGCGCAGCAGGTCCGCTCTCAGCGGGATGCCCGTATGCCTGTGCAGCGCCCTGGCGATTTCGTGGGCCTGATTGAAGCCCCGCCGGCGCAAATGCACAGGGTGCTGCGGCACTGCCACCAGAGCGTCCGGCGGCGGCAGTGCGGTTGCGATTTTGAACAGGCAGTCGCCAAGCAGCGATGCCATGGTAAATTCTCCGCCGAATTTAAGGCGCAGGAGCGCATTGCGGAGTTCTCCCTGATACAGGCCGTAAGCGGCAATGCCATCCCACGGGGGCGGATTGTGCAGACATTCCCCGCACAGCGTCGTCGCCGTATCCAAAGGCAGGGCGCAGCGGAGACAGCGGGGGGCGTTGCAGGGGGCAAGAAGAGCGACGCAGGCCGGGCACAGCGGAGCAGTTGCATTGAGGGCGGTTTCCGGCGTAAAGGGAACAAGGCAGTACGTGCAGCGCGTCTGGGCAAGTCCGAGGTTTCTCCACAGCCGGCGCAGGCTGTTCAGGGGCATGCCGCTTGTCCTGATACGGCGCCCCAATGGCGGCCCAGGTTCTCAATGGCCCTGCAAAGCGCTTTGCGTCGCAGGAGATCGCCCGGTTCATCCAGGCCGCGCAGCAGCAGGGGTTTTTCCAGCGTGGCGTCGAACGCGCGGACAAAATAGGCGATGGTCAGCACGGCGCCTGCAAACAGCCTCCGGCCGCGTTTTCTGCCTGCCGTCAGGGCCGTGATAACGGGGGTCTTGCGGGGTGTGCGCCCAGACGGGGAGCCATGTTCCCGCGCGGCCCAAAAACGCTGGCTTCTGTCAATGAGCGCTTTGAAATGCGCGGGCAGCGCGTAAAAATAGATGGGCGCGGCAAGAAAGATTGCCGGGGCGTTGTGCAGCAGGGCAAAGAGTTCTTCTGCCCCGTCAGGCTTGTCGCCGGCGGAGGCGAGAACGCAGGCGTGCGGTGGACGCGTGCAGGCCCGGCAGCCAGTGCATGGCGTTATGTCATATTGGCGTAGCGGCACGGTGTGAACGGGGGATCCGCCCTGCAAGGCCCCTGTGGCGAAAATTTCCGCCACGGTGTCGCTGACGCCGCCGGCTCTGGGGCTGCACTGGAGTATGAGCATATTGCGCATGCGCAAAGATCACTGCGCGAAATTGCCGCAAAACGGATTGTTCTTGATTTCGTCGCCGATGGTTGTGGAAGGCCCGTGACCGGGGAGCACTTTTGTATCTTCCGGCAAGGTAAAAAGTTTTTCATGGATGGAGCGCAGGAGGGTCGCGTGATCGCCGAGGGGAAAGTCCGTACGGCCGATGGAGCGATAAAAAAGCGCATCTCCTGTAAAAACGACCTGTTGCGCCGGAAAATACAGAGAGACTCCGCCCGGCGTATGCCCAGGCGTATCCAGAACGTCACAGTCCATGCCCGCGAAGGAGCATTTTCCCGAAGGCATGGCCCTGCTTTCAAAGGGAGGGACCGGAGGAAAGCCCCATATCCCGCCTCTGCCGGCTTCCGTGCCGGTCAGCGCGTCGTCGCCCGGGGGCGTGTATACAGGCGCGCCCGTGGCTTTGGCCAGAGCCGCCACGCCGTAGAGATGGTCAAAGTGGGTATGGGTCGCGCATATCGCCGCAAGGCGCAGCTTGTGTTCGGCAAGCCAGGCGAGCATTTCATCAGGCTCGCCGCCGACGTCCACGGCAACGGCCTCATTTTTGTCATACATCAGGTAGCTGTTGGTTTCCAGCGCTCCGAGGGGAAAAACGGCAACGGGCATGGGATGTCCTTGTGGTTTTTTGTCAGACTGTCACAGGTGGAACGGTTCAGGGACGCATTGCCACAACGTAGTACAGATCCGGCCTTTTGCCAAGCGTCCGCGCAAAACCACAATCCACTAGCTGTTTAGTCCCACAGTAAAGTGGTTTGGGTTAACAATAAATCTTTCCGGCTCCATTTCCCATATTGCCCTGATGAAGCCTTAGGGAGATTTACCTTTCAGCGTTTTTAACCGGTTGGCAAGGTTATAGGCCATGAGGAAGGCGTGCAGGTGTTTTTTGAGTTCGCCATGAGTTGTATAGTAGTAGCGGCCTACCGTCGCTTCTTTGATGGTTCTGTTCATTCGTTCAACCTGGCCGTTGGTCCAGGGGTGCTTTCCTTTGGTCAGCCTGTGCTCAATGCCGTGTTTGCGGCACACCCGGTCGAACGGAGTCATGAACGCCATGGTATCGCGCTTGCGGTTGGTAAACTGGATGCCGTTATTCGTTAAAATCGTGTGTACTTTATAAGGAACCGCGAGAATGAGTTGCTCCAAAAAAATTGGGCTGTTGCTCTGGTCGCTTCCTCATGCAACTCAGCGTAGGCGAACTTTGAGGTTCTATCAATGCCGACAAAGAGGTGCAGCTTACCTTCTTCCGTTTGCACTTCAGCAATATCCAGATGGAAATAGCCGATAGGATACGACTTGAACTTCTTTTTCTCTGTGGCGTTTTTTTCTTTGGGTAGTCGGGATAATCCATGCCGCTGCAAGCAACGGTGCAAAGAAGAACGACTAAGATGAGGAATCGTATCTTGCAAGGAATACAAACAGTCATCCAAAGGTAACTGTGTATA
>JAISOT010000079.1 GCA_031275465.1 Desulfovibrio sp. | reverse complement strand
ATTACGAGGCATCATCAACTCCTTGGTTTCAAAAAGTATCTCATATTCCATGCATCTTGAATAGGGGCTGATTATCGTGCGTAATCAGGTATAATAATTGTGCATAATCGCAGTCCCGCCCTGTCAGCGTAATTTTACGCCAGTCTGTTTTTCAATTTCGGCCAGAGTGCCTATGGGGATGTCTTTCGAGTGACGCCATACCCTTGTTGTCCTGCCGTCAGGCCCCACGCCCTTGATATGCTTTTTGCCCTCGGTAAATACCCACCCGGCATCTTTTAGTTTTTTTATGACTTCACTTGCTTTCATCGTGCGGCCCTTGTTACCCATAAAACTACATAAAAATTTACTTCCTGTCAAGAAAATATGTAATTTTTTACTTCCAAAGAGTTGCCTTGTCATCCCCGCAGACCTGTGCGGTCAGACGGCATCAGAGAAAATTGCCCTCGCTTCTTTAGAGGGTATGTCGTCTGGTCGTGGCGGACGGCGCTATTTACTTGATACCTCTTCATGGCATGGGATAGCTCTGTACTGAAGACGCTTGAAAGCGCCGCATCGCGCGAATATTCGCTTATTTTTATCCATATTTTATGCCGGTTCAGATAAAAACCATTCTGGAGGTGGCAAATGCCAAGACTAATACCAGTCGCGGGCACAACTTTTGACGCAGGTAAAATCGACACAGGTTTTTCGCCCAACCATGAGTGCAAACTTTCAACGGATGGAATCCTGACCAGTCTTGACGAGCTGTCCAAAGGCTCTGAAATGGCTGAATTTACATCTCTGGTGAAGCAGTCTCCGCAATATTTCAGCTGCCGGGTGTGCTCGATATGTCCAAGCGCAAGCTAAAGGCGAGCAGCGGTTCCTAAGGCCGTGATGAACACCCGGCATTCGCATTGTGTGGGTGTCATCATCAAAACCTTAGGAGTTCCCCATGACCAGTTTTCTCGTTTCCCCATCCATTTCCCTTGTCAATGGCCGCCCGTCAGTCACTTCCCTGCAAATCGCCGAGCACTTCGGCAAAAGACACGATTCCATCCTGCGGGATATTCGTCGGATAACCGGCGATTGCCCAAGTGATTTTCACGTCCACAATTTTGTGGAGGTGCTCCAAGCCGTTGAAAGACCAGACGGGAGCAAAATTGATATTCCGGTTTTTGTGGTCTTCCGCGACGGCTTCATGCTGCTGGTAATGGGCTACACCGGCAAGAAAGCCCTGCAAATTAAGCTGGCCTACATCGCCGCATTCAACGCGATGGAAGCCGAGATTGCGGGGCAAAAAGCCCTCCCCGAAACCACGACGCCCTCAACCCCCGCCGACCGCAAGCCGCTGCGCTCTCTGGTCAACGCATGGGCCAGAATCGCCAACGTGCACCAGTCCGCGCTCTGGCCCCAGGTCCGCGCCCATTTCCAGCTTGAGCGCATCGACGATTTGCCGGTGGAATGGATTCCGCAGGCCCTCGCCTTCGCGCAGGGCAAGATTGACGAGTTTCAGAAGTCGCGGCAAAAGGCGTTGCCGGAAGCCAAGCCGGACCCCAACATTCTGCCCATACGGATAAATTTCCGCAGAACGCGCAACTTCCAAAAGGCCCGTGAAAAGGCGGACGAGGTGGGCCGCGTCGCCTTCAACGAAGGTTGCCTGTTCGCCAAAAAACTGAAGGACTTCGCCGAGGAAATACGTCTCGCTTTTGAGCCGAATCCGAGCGAGTGCCGGGGCGCGAGTTATTTTGACTGCATGGTCAGAAGTCACACCGACGCCATGGGGCATCTCGCCCAAGTCATTGACGGGGCGGCCACCGCCTTTGTCAATCAGTGCCACAGCCTTGAGAACCTCGCCCAAATTCTGTTGTTGTCCGACAAGGGCACGGAGCTTGATTCCGTGCGCATGATGCGCCTGCGAACGATGGAATGGCACAAGATGCCGTTTCCGAGATAGCCCCTTGACGTTTCCTGAAAGTGTGGCTATGTTTTTCTCAACGGGCCGGAAGTGCGCAAACACCCCCGGCCTTGGGGCAACCCTCCTGTAAGGTTTAGGTTACAGGTTTTTCAAGCCCTCGGCAGCCTTTCTACCGGGGGCTTGCTCATTATCGCCGGTCAATCCAGCGGCCAATGAGAAGCACAATAATGCCCGCCACAATGGCGGCAACAATATTGAGCAGGGTTTGCTCCAAAGGCACCACCTCCTTGTCATGGACTCGGAGGATTGCCCCGGCACCCTTACTATCCCATTCCCCCCGGCCGCACAAGCCGAAGCCCGCGCGGCCGGAAGGAACTTCTTTCCTTCCTATCCCTATTCGATTGTCAAAGAGCTTGCGCCTCTATTGAAAGAGGCGTAAAATAAGGCCATTCCAGTCAATCCTGTTGAGGATGGTTGCTCCGAACAGACCGCCTATCAAGATGCCCAGAAGTATGAAAACCGTTGTCCATTTCAGGCGGACGCGAAGATAAAGATACTCTTGATAACCCCTCATTGCTTCCCCCTCGCATTACCGCCAGTCATTCAATCCCTGCCTCCATCCGCCGCGCCTGATGTTTTGCGCCGGGGATATAATGTATGTCTGGTCAAAGTCCTGTTTCAGCTTCCTTTCCGTTCTTGCCAGCGTGCCGGGTGACATCATTTCCCGCAGGTGATACAGGGCGAGCCAGTTGACGGCCTCGCGCGTGTACCAAAAGTTTATGAAAGGCACGTTGTCCAATACCGTGCGCAGCGTGTCCTCTCCGGCCGCTTCCCAGTCTCCCCGCAGCAATGACGGAACGGAAGACGTCAGCAGCCTGCCCACTTCTCCGGGCAGCGGCCCGGCCAGCGTTCCGGCGAAGGAATCCCCGAACCGGCTGGCCTTGCTGAAAAAGAAATCGCCGAATATGCCCGCCCCGCCCGACTGCACCAGCGCCGCGAAAATGGTTTCCATCTTCCGGGGATCGCGCGGCGTTCTGCCCTTGGCCATATCCTTGAGCGTCATCGCCACATACCCGAAGGCGAATGACGCAAGCGCCGCCCCCACAACGCCCCTCGGATCATAGGAAACGGCGTCCGCGATGCTGCCTGCGCTGAAACCGTAGCGCATGCCCCGCTGCAACTCGCCCCTGACCCATCTCCGTCCGCCGAACTGGCGTTGCATGTAGGTGATGGGGAAGCTCTTGAACTGCATGATGGTGCGCCAGAACTCCCCGGCCACCGTGCCGGGCCTTGTTCCCTGCCGCATGAAGGCCCGCGCTTTGGCGTCCGGCTCCGGTATGGCGTACCGCGTCTCGTCGGCGATCATGCTCATCGCCCGCGTTCGCAGGTCATTGCGGGCGCGATCCAGGAGAGCCCGCTCGGCGCGGGAAAAGGCGGACAGGCTGTCCGGGGGAAGGGGGGAATAGGAAGAGGAGGCTACCTGGTCTTGGGACGATCCAGATTGTAAATCTGTTTGATCCCGTCCCTCTTGAAGCACTCCAGGCTGTGCTGATGGCTCGCTATGCTGTCTTGCCGCAGCGATTCGATCTCTTGCGGCGTCAAGTCCCTCACCTCGTAAGAGGAATCGGGCTTCGGATTCGGTGAGATGTTGGTGTTCTCCGCCATAAAGATCGTGCTCCTTGAGGAATTTTCTCAGATTGTTTACACCATGTCGGCGTTCCAGGTCAAGCCGCGTCTTCCTGGTCAGGGCGATTTGCGAACTGTTCCTCCCCGCGCCCATGGAAACAATGTCCGCGACCTCCCCGCCGCCGGCTTCAATATGTTGCCGCAGCTCGCTCACCGTTCCGCCCTGCACCACCATGTCGTCAACAATGATGTATCCGCGGCCCGCCTGGACCCGCCCGTCGAATTTTGGCCTGTGCGCCATGCGGTGCCATGCGCCGGTTCCCGTGCGGCTGACTTTTCTGGACTGAACAATGCCGGGGTCTACCTCAAGCCCGGTCGCTTCCCCGATGTAGTCCGCCAGCTTGCGAGGAATCTGATTTTTCCCGGCGCGCTCCTCGGCATGCACGGCGACCAGCACGGCGTCCGGATATTTTTCCGCCAGTGCCCTGATCATGGCCTGCTGCGTTTCCCCGCCCATGACGTCCCGCACCAGACGATAGGCCGCATCACCGTCCCCGGCCTTGGCCGCCGCGTAATCGGGGTGATTTTTCATAACGCTGGTATTGGTGAGCGGACGGATTTTCGGAAAATCCTCCGGCCATCCTTTCAGATCGTTCGTCCATTCCTCCAGTGGGTATTCCGCCCGGCGCGCGAAATCCCGACGCAAGTTCCGCCATTCATCTCCGACCAGTTCCCGCAACACCCCATCAGGAATCCCGTCCTCCCTGTCGGGAACAAGGAGTTGCCGCCCGTCGGGCATGGTTTCCGTCATGTGCCGCATGGCTTCCCATTTTCGGGCGTCAATGCCGTGATAGGTCAATGTCGCCACGCGGGAGGCGTCAAGCTGGTCAAATGTCTTCGCCGCCGCTTCGCCCAGGTATCCCGAAAACCAGTTCGCATACCCGGCCTTGCCCGATTCGGTGATCCAGTTCAAGCCGCTCCACTTGAACAGTTTGTCTTGCAGGCTCCCCAAAAATCCCGGCCTTGTCTCGCTGACGTCCCAGCGCATCCGGAAATCATTGGCGACATCGTCGATAAAGGCCCCGAGCTGGCGGGCCGTTTCTTTTTTCTTGCCGGGATAGAGCCGGAAATACTGCCCCAGGCTCCGCGCCACGGACTCGTCCCAATTCATGCCGGAGACGTTGCGCATGCTCATGGCCTTCACAAACACGTCGGAAACGGCTGACAGGCTGGCCCCGCCAAGTTTTGAAAGCGTCTGCGTGGCTCTGGCGATGGAGGCGAATCTCGCCAGTTTCCCGCTCAGGGGCCAGTTGGCCTGCCCGGTCAGTTCAGCCCACCAGTTCGCGACCTTGCCCTGCCGCAGCCCTTCGGCGGCGCGCAGATCGGCAAGGGCGGACATCCCCTCGTTCGTTATCAGCCCGCCGGCTTCCGCCTCGCGCAACGCCCTCGCTTCCGACGCGATGACGCTCTTGATCATGGCTTCGGGATTCGGCCCCAGGCGTTCCATAAGAGCCAGGGAACGGGCGGCGTTGCTCATGTGCGTCAATACGCCCGACAGGGTGCCGCCTCTGCCGAATTCCTCATGGTAGGCCATCCATGCGTCCGCGTCCCTGAAATGCAGAACGCGCCCGCGGCTCAGCCTGTCCGCCTGGCTTCCCGGCGTGGCCTTTATGCCGCGCTCCGCCGCTGACGGACCGCTGTCTTTCCCAAGAACTATATTGTCGTAAATATCGTCAAGAATGGCTTCCACTTCTTCAGGGGTTGCGTCCCCAAAGGTGCGCCGCGCGTCCAGCTTGTCCCTGATGCTGTCCTTCCATCCCTGTCGCGGCGTTTTCCCGTCCGGGCGCGTTGCCGTCAGCTTCAAGGGGTCGTGGCTTTGGGGGACGTAGCCGTCAAGTTTTCCGATGTAGGCCCCGGCATCATTCATGCGCAGTCTGGCCTTTTCCAGATGCCTGCCGAAAATGTCCGCCACTTGCGCCGCCGTCGCGTCCCTTGTGCTGCCGGGACTGATCATTTCCCTGACGACGTTGGAGTTGAATTCGGAATCGCCCGTCAGCAGCTTTCTGACAGGCTTCCCCGCCGTCTCGACGTTTTCAAGATCGTTGATAAGGCTTCCGAGAAAATCTTTGCGTATGCCCTCGCTTGCGGCGTCGATGGAATCCCGCGCGCCGGTGAACCGCTTGTTGCTGCCCACCAGCAGGGCCTCCAGGGCGTCCCTGCCGGTAAAGCCCTCGGCCTTGACGGCCGCGAACCGGGCGTCGATCTCCCGCCGCCGCAGAATGTTTATCGCCGCCTGCTTTCTCGCCACGGCTGTCTGAATTTCAGCTTCGGCCATGCGCTTGGCCCATGCCTCGGCCATGGCCGCATCCGCGTTGGCTATCCTGCCCTGCGCCTTTGCCGCGTCAATGGCGGCCCTGTCGTTCAGCATGGCGTTGACGACATCAACGGCGGCGGCCCGTTGCAGCCCGCCGGCCATCGCCGCCCGCACGCATTGTTCCCGCGTGGCCATTATTCGATAACCTCCATGACGCATCCCATGATGCTGTATCCGGCGTCTTCAATGTTTTTCCGCATGGTTTCGGCATCCTGCGCTTCCATCAGGGCCAGGCCCTCTTCACGCGGCGCGGCCCCGGCCTCGACAAGCCTCATAGTCTCGCTTTCTTCCGGAGTCGTTTTGCCGGTTTCGTCGTAGCCGATTTCCTCAAGAACGGTGCGCTGTTCCTGGGAGCGCTCAGGCGCGGGCGTAAACACTTCCGGGGTTTCCTTGGCGAAGGGGTCAACGCGCCCAACGTCCAAATCCGGATTGCGGGACATTCCCAAATTCGCCTGTTCAACGGCTTTCAGGGAAGTCGCTCTTGCGGTCAAATACGCGCCGCGCGCGAGGTTGATTTCATATTCGGCATCCGCCGTTCCCCGCGCGCCGGCTTTGTCATGCCTTGCTTCCGCTTCAGAGAGCATCTGAAAAAGACGGTCTTCTTCCGCTAGAGCCTTGTTGGCTATGACCCATAGCTGCTTGACTTCCGCTTCGACAGGGCTTACTGTTTCATCAAGCCCTTGCCCCTGCCGTCCGGAAATCTCTTCCGGCATCGCATGATCGAAAATGCCGGCGGGTGTATCTTCGGGAGTGCGTTTGGCCGGAAACGGTGCCCGCCGCCCGAAAGACGCCGGGGCTTTTCTTTTTACAGAGATTGCATATCTTCCGGCATCATCAGTCCGGAATACGGTAATAGTTGTCGGCTGTTCCGATCCTTTCCTTTTGTTCACAACAACCGCAAGCATGGTTCCGTTTTCATTTGGAACAGACCAGATCCGGCCTTGCCCTTTCTTGCCGGTTTCCCTTGGTTCAAAGTTCTCCAAAATTTCCGGCAAGCGCATCACGTCTTCACGCGTCACCTGAAAACGCGAATCCACATTGCTCTTTTCCCCATGCCGCCAGATGATTTTCACCATACCGAAACCGGAGGCGTCATAGCCCATACGGGCTATATCCCGTCCACGCACAATCAATTCGCCGCTTTCCTTGTCAAAGAACGACGGCCCTCTCTCCAGCAGCACCCGCTCAAACTCCGGGCTCCGCAGCACGGCCAGGACTTCATCAGCCGGACCGCCCGTGGGGTCGCGCAGCACGGCGTCATAGGCTTTGCCTATGGACTCGCGGATTCCACCGACCTGCCCCACATCCACAGCCCTGCCGTCCACCACATCGCCTATTGACGCTTCAAAGGCGTTCAGCAGCGTTTGCCGGGCCTCCCCGTGAATGTTCCGCCGCGCGTATTCGTTGGGTAGAAGAAAATCATCCGGCGTAGCGTCAAAGTCCGGCAGGGCCGGAATATGCGTTTGTTTTTCCATAGCTGCAAAAAAGCTGTCCGGCGTGGCGTCAAAGCCCGGCAGACTCGCAAGCCGCCGCGCCTCCTGTTCCGCAAGCCGGGCGTCTTCCCGCGCTTTGGCGCGCGCGCCGAAGTAGCCGCCCCCCCCGCCCAATAAACCCCCAAGCGCCGCGCCGAACGCCATATCAAGGGCGAAGTCGGCAAAACCGATGTCCGCGCCACGGCTTTTCAGGGACGGCATGACAACGGCGTCAACGGCGGCGTTGCCCAGCACGCCCTCAACCGCTCCGGGGGAAATTTGAAGAAAAATTTCTGGGCCGAAGAATGCGAAATCAAGGGAGCTGATGAGTGACGGTCGGACCGTCTATGACTCGCGGGGCGGGTCAATACATGCCCTGGACAAGGCCGCCAGGGATCAAGTCCGGGGAGATTCCTGCTGGCATGCGCTTTCCCGTAGCTCTTGGTCAAAAAATCTTGACAGATTTACTACTTGAACACTTTCGACAGTCTGCTAAAGTATTTTCGTAAATTTCAGCCGGCCCGGCGTCGCGGCCGCAATCCGCGGTTCAAAACTGAAATTGTCGCAAGGCTCAGACGGCATGTGCAAAGGAGTGCAAGATATGAATAAACTGATTGCCCTTTCCGGCGTATTCCTGTTTGCCTTTATTCTCGTGTCCTGCAACGGAAGCGATAACGGCGCTGGCAAACCCGGCAATAAAGCCGAAAATCCGGAAGGTCTGATTGTTGTCGGCTTTTCGCAGGTCGGCGCGGAGTCCGACTGGCGGAGGGCGAACACCAGATCCATGAGGGAAACCTTCACCAGGGAGAAGGGCTACCGGTTGATTCTGAAGGACGCGCAACAGAAGCAGGAACACCAGATTGCCGCGATCCGTGATTTTATCCAAATAAAAGTCAATTACATTGTCCTTGCCCCGGTCACTGAACAGGGGTGGGACAGTGTCCTGGAAGAGGCCAGGGACGCGGGCATACCCGTCATCATCATGGACAGGATGATCAAAACGTTGGACGATACTCTCTTTGTCTCATGGGTAGGCTCCGATTTCCGCAGGGAAGGCGGTATGGCTGCGGTCTGGATGGAAAAAACATTCAAGGATAAAAAAAAGTTGAAAATCGCGCACATGCAGGGGAGCATGGGGTCCTCGGCACAGATCGGCCGTACCGAAGGGCTGCAGGAAGGAGTGGCCAGAAACGCCGGATGGCAGATTGTGATCCGCGATTCAGGGGATTTCGCGCAGGTGAAAGGCAAGGAAGTCATGGAGCGTTTTCTCAGCAAGTACAGGGATATTGACGTGCTCTACTGCGAAAATGACAATATGGCCTTCGGCGCGATTCAGGCTTTGAATGAGGCCCGTTTGCCCTACGGTTTGTTCGGCGGACTGAAGATCGTTTCCTTTGACGCGACGCGCGCGGGGCTGGAGCAGACGCTCGCGCGGAATATCAGCTACAATGTGGAATGCAATCCGCTGCACGGCCCGCGCGTCGAAAACATCATACAGCAGCTGCAACTCGGCAAGACGCCCAACAAAATCGTATACGTGGATGAAACCGCATTCAGCGCGGATACCATAACTCAGGAGGAAATAGACGCGCGTGCGTACTGACATCCTCCCCTGGATCATACTGGCTGTCGTGCTGATGTCCGCCCTGACGTTCTTCTCCATTCTGGGCAAGGGCGAGTCGGAAAAAAACGACCCTCTCTATGTAAATTTGATGTCATTCCCTGCGTATGTAAAAAACGGCTTTGAACCGGCCTATGCTTCGCTGGATGATCCGGAGATGACGGACTGGGAGGCGGAACTGCCGGCAGACCACGGCAAAAGCCTGCTCGTATCCAGGCTGGTCGCAAACGGGGCATCGCCCCGCGCGGCTTTCGAATTTCTGAATCCCCGGCAGCGCAAAATCAAGGAATACACCATTCTGATTCCGTTTGTGATACAGCCGGGGAGGCTTGTGCCGCTTTACGACAACAACAACCCTGTCCCTCCCGGCCTGTATCTGGCGGGTATTGGCGAGAACTGGGAAATCTATGTCAACGGCAATACCGTTGCCAAACAACTGCACCTAGGTCCGGATGATGAAATCACTTCGTTCCGCAGCCAACGCGGCGTCAGCATTCCGTTTGACAGGAGGATTCTCAGGGAAGGCAAAAATTTTCTCGTCATGCGTATACTCGGCGCCCCAGGCAGCAAGTATACGGGACTTTTCTACACATCTTCCTATTATATCGGCGACTTCACGCGGATGTTCAACCGCAGCGAAAGCCTGCAGACCATAGCCCTGTGCGCGGTGTACATTTTTCTGGGATTATACCATATTCTCCTGTATTTTCTGCGTAAAGCCGACGGATACAACCTCCTGTTCGGCCTTTTCTCCTGCATTGCCGCAGTGTACCTCTTTGCGCGCTGTCCCGCCATTTACCATGTGCTTGTGAACACCGCGAACGCCCAGAGGCTTGAATTCGGCGCGCTCTATCTTCTTCTCTTTATCTTGGCGGCGTTTCTTGAAACGTTCAGTTTCGGCAAGCTCAAACCCGTCACAGTCGGCTACGGAATATCGTGCATCGCGCTCATCGCGCTGCAAAGCGTTTTTTCGATCTGGTTTGCCTATGATCTGCTGACAATCTGGTACGTCTACGGCATGGCTTTCTTTCTCCATATAGTCTGTGAAGTCGTCAGCAATTTCATAAAGCAGACGGGAGAAAAGCGCGCTGCCGAACGCGCGGGACCAGGGGCAACCGTCCTTCCGACCCTGATTTTCAGGCGCTTGTGCGGAACAGAGCTCGGCAATATAATGATATTTATTATCCTTTGCGCATGCACCGGGATCTTTGACATACTTGACGCAAACTTTTTTCATACCGGTTTCCTGGTCACACGGTACAGCTTTTTCGCCTTCATGTGCTGCATGGCCTTTATGCTTGCGCGCAAGTACGCCAACCGCTTTGCGCTGACGGCACAGATGAATGACATGCTTGAAGCGACAGTGAGGCAGCGCACGCACGAGCTTGAAGAGCAGGTGCTGATTGCCGAAACCGCTTCACGGGCAAAAGGGAATTTTCTGGCGAACATGAGTCACGAAATCAGGACGCCGTTAAATGCCGTCATCGGGATGACAAAAATAGGCGCGCTGGCCGGCGATCTGGAACGCAAAAATTATGCCTTCGCCAACATCAAGGAAGCCTCGGAGCATCTGCTCAGCATTATCAACGACATCCTGGACATTTCAAAAATCGAATCAGGCAAATTTGAATTGTCCGAGGTTGTTTTCCGGGTGCGGGACATTGTGTCGCGTGTGGAAAATGTCATGCGCTTCAAATCGGACGAGAAACAACAGGAAATTACCACCCGTATTGCGGACGACGTGCCGGAGGCAATCTGCGGAGACGACATGCGCATCGCGCAGGTAATCACGAATCTCGTGGGCAACGCGATAAAATTCACGCCCGAAAAAGGCCGCATCACGTTGTCGGCAGACCTTGTCGGCGAATCGGACGGGATGTGCACGCTGCGTTTTCTGGTGGAGGATTCCGGCATCGGCATAACTGAAGAGCAAAAGTCAAAGCTGTTCACCGTGTTCCAGCAAGCCGAGAGCGGCACAACACGCCGGTACGGCGGTACGGGTCTGGGACTCGCGCTCTCCAGACAGATTGTCGAACTGATGGGCGGTAAAATCTGGGTGGATTCGCTGTTCGGCCACGGTTCGATCTTCGGTTTTACGATTCAGGCCCGGCGCGCCGGGATCCTGCCCGACAAGAACGGCCTGACGGACGGAATCGAAGATTTGCGGGCAGGCGAGTTTGCGGGCAGTACCATTCTTCTGGCGGATGACGTGGATATAAATCGCGAGATTGTGGCGGCGCTGCTTGAACCGTCGGGGGCGCTCATCGAATGCGCCGGAAACGGCGTGCAGGCTGTGGATATGTTCGAACGGGACCCCGCGCGCTACAATCTCATCCTGATGGATGTGCAAATGCCGGCAATGGACGGCTACGACGCGACGAAACGCATCCGGAGCGGGCATGGCCCGGAAGCCGCGACGATCCCCATTGTAGCCATGACCGCCAATGTGTTCAGGGAAGATATAGAGCGTTGTCTCGCCAGCGGCATGAACGAGCATCTGGGCAAACCGATCAACCTGGAGGAATTGCTCGCCGTTCTGCGCCGCTATCTTGGCGGAAAGACATAGGGCCGCGCCATAACTTCGGTTGGCCCGAATAGACTTTCTGTTGTGAATATGGTTATATGCCGGCCGACGAACAAAGCATGTAACGTTTGGAGACAGCACCGCCGGAGGGGGTATCATGCACAGCGCCTTTGAGTACGCCGCCAAATTGAGCGACGCTCTTGCGCGTATCACCAAAACGCCGGCGCTGACCGCCGGGATCTTGCGGGAGGCCGCCGAAGTCATTGCCGGTGAAGGATGCCGCGGCCTGAATACCAATCGCGTGGGAATATGGCGCGTGATATCCGACAAACAGATACTGAGAAGCATCACAAGCTACGACAATACGACCGGGCTCTATACGGTACAGGACGATTTTTCGCTTGACGACCGGCAACGCTATGTCGAGCTGCTGCAGACCGAGCGGCTCCTCATCATAGACGACGCGGCGCATACCAGTATTCTGCCGAACCTGCAGGAGACGTACGGCCCCGATATCTGCGCTCTGCTTGATGCCCCTGTCCGCGTGGGAGGCGATCTGGTGGGCGTTGTGTGCATCGAACAGGACCGTTCGGAACAGTTCCCCTTATCCCGCGTCTGGACAATAGAGGAACAGAACTTTGCCTCCTCCCTCGCGGATTTTGTCGCTCTCGCCATGGAAAGCGCCGAGCGCCGGCTGCTGATGCGCCGCACCGAAACCCTCATGAGCAATTTGCCGGGCATGGTGTACCAGTGTTTGCACGATCCCCCGAACTACACATTCACCTTTGTCAGCGAAGGATGCTACCCCCTCACCGGCTATACGCCGCAGGAACTGCTCGGCAACAACGCCGTCAAATTCTTCGACATGGTGCATCCGGACGATGCGGATACCCTGGAAAGGCTCAACGACGAAACGCTTGCTCTGGGTCTGCCCCTGGAGGCGACATTTCGCATTATCATGAAGGACGGCAGCGTCAAATGGCTTTGGGAACGCAGCCGCGTGGTGGAGAAGAAGCCTGACGGCACCTCGCACCTTCTGGAAGGGTTCTACACCGATATCACGGAACAGCGGCGCCCTGGAGGCCGCCGAACTTGCAAACCGCGCGAAATCCGAGTTTCTGGCCAACATGAGCCATGAAATCCGCACGCCGATGAACGCGATTCTTGGAATGACCGAACTCGCGATCAAAAATTTTCCGCAGGAGTCGGTGCTTGAATATCTCGGCCACATCAAGCGGGCAGGCGCGTCCCTGCTCTCCATCATCAACGATATTCTTGATTTTTCCAAGATTGAATCCGGCGCGATGGAAATCGTGCCCGACAACTACAATGTCCTCTCGCTTATCAACGACATTGTCACGATGATTCACATCCGCATCGGAGACAAACCCATTGACCTGATTGTTGATGACGACCCTCTGATGCCGCGGGAGATGATTGGCGATGTGACCCGTGTCAAACAGGTTGCCGTCAATCTTTTGTCCAATGCCGTGAAATTTACAAAACAGGGCCATATCGCATTCAGTGTCGCCGTGGAACAGACCGGCGACAAACAGTGCAAGGTTCGCTTTGCTGTGCGTGATACCGGCATAGGCATCCGCAGAGAAGATATTCCCCTCCTGTTCGGCAACTTTTCGCAGCTGGACACCCGCAAAAACAGGGGAATCGAAGGTTCCGGCCTTGGGCTTGCCATTTCCAAAAAACTTGTGGAGCTTATGGACGGCGAAATACATGTGGAGAGCGTGTATGGCAAAGGTTCCCGCTTTTCGTTTTACATAATGCAGAGGGTTGAAAACTTCAGTCCTGCCGTCGTGCTGCAGCCGGATGAAGATCGTTGCGCGGCCGTTTGGGTTTCAAACGCCGAAAAAAAACGGAGCCTGTCCGAAAAGCTGACAAAACTGTGTGTGCGCCATGAAATTTTGGATGGGGCAAACAATCTTGGGCGGTATTCACACGTGTTTTTTGAGCGGGACAACTACGCCGCCGTCCGCGACAAGGCCTGCCAGAATACAGTTTTGATTGCCCTGATGGACAAGGCGACGGGCGAATCCGGGTTGCCGCCTTCGGTACAGACCGTCTATACGCCGCTTACCAGCCTTACTGTCGCGAAACTGCTGAATAAATGTACCTGTGCCGACACAGACGACATATCGGCGGACACAACTTCCGCATTGCGATTATCCAATGTGCGTGTGCTGGTGGCGGATGACAACGCAATCAACCTTATGATTGCCGAAAATCTGCTGCTGTCCTACGGAGGGGAGGTGGATACCGCGGAGTCGGGCGCCGAAGCCGTTGAGCGTGTGAAGGCGGGCGACTACGATATTGTGTTTATGGATCATATGATGCCGGAGATGGACGGAGTGGACGCCACCAGAATCATCCGTTCCCTGCCGGGGGAAAAGTATGCGCGCCTGCCGATTGTGGCGCTCACGGCCAATGTTGTGGGTGATGTGCGCAGCATGTTCCTGCAAAGCGGCATGAATGACTTTCTTGCAAAACCCATCGGGATTCGGGAACTTGAGTCGGTGCTGCAAGCGTGGCTTCCCCGCGATAAATGGAAACTTGCGAACACGCCGAACGGAACGCTTTAAAATAAAATTGCCGCAGGAGCGCGCCATTCCCAAACCGCAAGGAAATCTGCAAGGGCTCAAACCGGGCCAGCTTGCCGCGCTCATGCGCCTTTTCAAGCGCCGTTTTCCGATGACGGAAGTCTACACCACTGAACAGGCCCGCGAACTCGCCCTGCTTTCGCGCGCGATGGGCAGACAGATAGGGCTGCTGGTGGACCGCAGGGGGCGCGTCTGCATGGTCCTTGTCGGCACGGCAATGGGGATCTTCATCCCGGATCTGCCGCGCGTCCGCGCCGGTGTTGAGCGCCTGCGCGGTCTGCGTTTGCTGCACACGCATCTCACGCCCGAAGGCGTCACGGCAGAAGACATCATGGATATGCTTTTTCTGCGTCTTGACGCTGTTATCACGCTCACCGTCAATCAGGAAGGCTTCCCCGTGCAATGGCAATCAGCCCATCTGCTTCCTTTCCGTCCCGCGGGCGACCCCTGGCGCGTGGAAAATCCCAGGCCCTGGGATCGCACGGAGGCGCGTTTTACAGACCTCGCTGAAAATCTGGAAACGGAGATCGTCCGTCGTGCAGGGGATGGCATTGAAACGCCGGAACTGCGGCGCGCCCTGCTTGTTTCGGTAGACACGTCCCCTCATTTCATACAGAAGCGCAACCTGGACGAACTGGCGGCGCTGGCCCAAACGGCCGGGATCTCCGTGGCCGACCGCGTCGTACAGCGGGTGCAACACATAAATCCCGCTCTGCTTCTGGGCAAAGGCAAACTCGCGGAGCTGGAAGTCGCGGCCCTGCAGGCGCGCGCTTCCCTGTTGATTTTCGACGGCGAACTCACCCCCGCCCAACTCCATAACCTTGCCGACAGCACCGAGCGCGAGGTCATTGACCGCACCCAGTTGATTTTGAGCATTTTCGCGCGGCACGCGACGACAAGAACGGGGAAGCTGCAAGTGGAACTGGCGCAGTTGCGTTATCTCAGGCCGCGCCTTGCCGGCAGACACAAAAATATGGACAGCCTCATGGGCGGCATCGGCGGGCGGGGCCCGGGAGAGACAAAACTGGAGACTGACCGCCGCCGTTCCCGTGAGCGCGCCACGCGCATAGGGCACGAGCTTGAACAGATAAAAAGCCGCCGGATCATCGCGAAAAAACGGCGCGCGCGCAGTTCCCTTCCGGTAATCGCGCTTGTCGGCTATACCAACGCGGGCAAGACGACTTTGCTGAACGCTCTGACGCGGTCACGGTGCCTTGTGGAAAACAAGCTTTTCGCCACGCTCGACCCCGCTGCGAGACGAATGCGCTTTCCCGAGGAGAGGCCGCTGATCGTGACCGACACGGTCGGCTTCATCCGCGATTTGCCGGAGGAACTCAAAGAGGCGTTCAAGGATACCCTTGAGGAGTTGCGGGATGCCGACATGCTTGTCCACGTGGCGGACGCCTCGCACCCGGATGTTCTGCAGCAGATAGCCGCCGTGGAAGACATTCTGGCTGAGCCGGGAATGGGGCTTCAGGCAAAGCCGGTTCTGCTGCTGCTCAACAAATGGGACGCGCTGGGGCCGGAGGCAAAGGCCGGGCTTGCCGACAGCCTGCCCCAGGCTCTGCCGCTTTCCGCCAAAACGGGAAAAGGCTTCAGCGCGCTGCTTCAGGAGGTGGAACGCCGGCTTGCGATTTCGCGGTAATGCCGTATCCTGAATGTCCGAAGGACGCCTGCCGGAACGTTTCGCAACCATCCCGCGCTGCAGAAAGCCGGCAGGCCGTTCCGAAATATCACGCACCGGGAGTTCCCCAGCATGGACGAGAGGCTTCAAAACATTCGCAATATCGGAATCATCGCCCATATTGACGCGGGCAAGACCACCCTCTCGGAGCGCATTCTGTTTTACACGCGCAAAATCCACCGCATGGGCGAAGTGCACGACGGCGCGGCCACCATGGATTACCTGCCCGAGGAGCAGGAACGCGGCATCACCATCATTTCCGCCATGACCAGTTGCGAATGGCGGGGCAAAACGCTTAACCTCATTGACACGCCGGGGCATGTCGACTTTACCATTGAGGTGGAACGCTCCCTGCGCGTTCTGGACGGCGCCGTGGGCGTATTCTGCGCCGTCGGCGGCGTGGAGCCGCAGTCCGAGACCGTCTGGAGGCAATCGGAACGCTTCGGGGTTCCCAAGGTCGCCTTCATCAACAAAATGGACCGCCAGGGAGCGGATTTTGAAGCCGTGCTCAGGGCCATGCGCCTGCGCCTTGGCGCGAACCCCGTGCCCCTCGCCCTTCCTTCCGGGCAGGGGGAGGATTTTGACGGCATACTTGACGTCCTCCTGGGAAAAAAGCTGCTTTTTGACCCGGAAGATCAGGGGAGAACCATGCATATTCAGGATCTTTCGCCTGAAGAAACCGCCGCGGTCGGCCAATGGCACGAGTTTCTCCTGGAGAAGCTGGCCGAAAACGACGAGATTTTTCTCCCTCTCTATCTGGATGCCGCTTTCAGCCAGAAAGACATCCGCGCCGCCCTGCGGCGGACTACCCTTTCGCGGGCCATAACCCCTGTTCTCTGTGGTTCCGCGCTGCGCAATACGGGCATACAGCCGCTTCTCGACGCGATATGCGGTTTCCTGCCCTCTCCCCTGGACATGCCCGCCCCGGAAGTACATTCTCCGGACGGCGCCGCTGCCGGCGTATCCCGGTCCCCGGCGGCCCCGCCACTGGGGCTTGTTTTTAAAATTCTCGTGGAAAACGGCAGAAAACTCGCCCTGTTGCGCATGTATGCCGGTTGTCTGAAAGAAGGCGATATCATACGCAATGTGTCGCAAAAATCCAGCGATCGCGTCGGGCATATCTACCGCCTCCACGCGGACAGGCGCGAGCGGACGCCGCAGGTCACGGCGGGGGAGATGGCCGCGGTGACGGGCTTGCGCTCCGCCCGCACCGGGGACACCTATTCCTCGGCGGGGCGGGACATTCTGCTGGAAGCCATAGAATCGCGTCCGCCGGTCATCACGCTTCTTCTGGAACCCCGCAACGCCGATGAGGGCAAGGTTCTGGATGATGCCCTGCAGCGCTACGTCGAGGAAGATCCGACGCTGCTCGCGCGTCTGGATGAAGAAACGGGGGCGCGCATGGTTTCCGGCATGGGCGAACTGCATCTGGATATTCTTCTGGAGCGCCTGCGCCGCGAATTCGGCATCAACCCGCGTGCGGGACATCCGCAGGTTGTCCTGCGGGAAACGGTTGCCGGGGAGGCAAGTGGGGCGGCTGTCTTTGACAGGGAGCTGGGCAAGGAGCGCCATCACGGCGCGGTTTCCCTCCGCGTGAAGCCAAGGCGGCGGAATGCCGGCAACCTTGTGGCCGTAGGCGGTTTTTTGCCGGAGGATCCCGCCCTGGCGCAAAAAATCCTGCCCGGACATCTTTTGCGGGCCGCCCTGGAAGGAGTGCGCGACGTATTGCAGAGCGGCCCGGACGGCTGGCCTTTGCAGGATATCGACGTGCTTTTGACCGGCGTCGAAAAGGTTGAAGGGCGGACCACCGCCCCCGGCTGTCACACGGCGGCCGGTCTGGCCCTGCGGGAAGCCGTCGGCAAAGCCTCGCCCGTCATGCTGGAACCGATCATGCGCGTTGAAATCAACGTTCCGGACGATTTTCTCGGAGCGGCCATCAACGCCCTGAACACCTGCAACGGCAGAGTCGAAAATCTGGAAGACCGCAACGGACAAAAGCTGCTGCACGGCAGCGCCCCCTTGCGCAAACTTTTCGGCTTTTCCACCGCGCTGCGCTCCGCGACCCAGGGACGGGCCGGTCTGTCCCTGGCTTTCGACAGATTCGACAAGCCGTGACAGAAAATGCGCAATCAGCCCGTGGCTCCCTCCCCGCCCCGCCCCAAAAAAAGTCTTGGTCAGCATTTTTTGCGCGAGAGCAACATCTGTGCCCGTATTTCCGGCCTGCTCGCCCCGCGGCCGGAAGACCGCCTGCTGGAGATAGGCCCGGGCCCCGGCGCGCTGACGCGGGAATTGGAAAAAGCGCCGCACAGGCTGCTGCTGCTGCTCGAAAAGGACAACCACTGGATTGCGGAGCGCGGGCGCCTGAAAGCCGCCGGCACGATGCCCGTGCATGCGGATGCCCTCCTTTTCGACTGGCGGCGCATAACATCGGAAAATCCCTGGAAGATAGCCGGAAATCTGCCGTACAATATTGCCTCGCGTCTCATCTGGGACATTGTCTGGAAAGCCGAAGGCCTGGCCAAAGCCGTGTTTATGGTGCAATACGAAGTCGGCCGGCGTATCGCGGCCCCGCCATCCGGCCACCACTACGGCGCGCTGTCTGTATGGGTACAGTCTTTTGCTCGTCCGCGCCTGGAATTCACAGTGGGGCGTGAAGCCTTTGCCCCGCCGCCCAAGGTGTTGTCCGCGGTGATTACCCTTGACCCCCTCCCGCCGGACAGCCGCCCGGATCGTCCCGAAATTCTGGCCGGCCTGCTCCGGACATGTTTCCGGCAGCGGCGAAAACAGCTCGGCACTATTTTCAGGCGGGCGGGCGCGCCGGAATTCGTCCGGGCTCTTCAGGCCATGTCCGTTGATCCCGTTCGCCGTCCGGAAACATTGACCGCGGAAAATTTTCGACGGTTGTGCGATCTCGTGAAGAAGGAGTGATCCGCCGCCAATCCGGCGGATTCTCCCCGCAAAAAAATTTTTGCCTTTGCCGATTCATTGTGATAGACTCATTTCCGCTCTACTGGTACGCAGCAATTTTTTCAGCAATAACATTGTGTTCCGCATGAACGGCATTACAGAAAGCATGAGTATCGGAGCCCAGGCTCTGAATTCCTATTCCGTGGGCATGGCCGTGACAGCCCACAATGTGGCCAATGTGAACACGTCCGGCTTCGAGCCGCAGACCGCTGTTTTCGCCACAGGCCCGAACGGCGTGGGGGTGCAACTGGAAACGATCTTCCAGGGCAACGGCCTCGCGCGTCCCCGCCCGCTTGATATGCCCGACAGCCTTGCGTCCCCGGCAGATCTTTACGGCAGGTCCGTCGTCAACGCCGCCGTAGCTCCGGGCGGAGACGCGAGCGGCACGGATCTCGGCCGTGAAATGGCGCGCATGATTATTGCCCAATACAGCTTTGAGGCCAACGCCGCCACAATTCGCGCGGCGGACGAGATGACGGGGACGTTGCTGAACATCACGGCCTGAAGCGGCATGACTTGTGACACTGTTTGTCCCGGTTATCTCATTACTGTTGTGACATCGCCGCAGCGGCACTGGCGGGAGCAAAGCGGATTCAGCGCAAAAACTGGAGCGAGAATGCGAAATTGCCTGAAATTGTGCGCTCTGTTCATGATTTTTGCTTTCATGTCCGGTTGCGCCGCAAAAAAAGGCTCCCAAAGCGACAATACCGCTTTTCACCGTTCATACCAGGCCGCTTTTGACAAAGAGCCGGCCGCGGAAACCCGGCATATTCTCACCACAGCCAGATCCGCCATAGGAACGCCCTATGTTCGCGGCGGAACGGGCCCCGGGGGGTTCGACTGCTCCGGCTTTGTTTGCTGGGCCTATAAAAGCGTGGGCATAAATCTGCCCCGCTCCGCCCGGGAACAGGCCCGCGTGGGTACGCCGATAACGCGCATTGAGGATATGCGCGAAGGCGACATAGTCGCCTTTCGCCATCCGCGGCGCGGCTACCACACAGGCATCTATGTGGGCGACGGCAAATTCATCCACAGTCCGCGCCGTCGTTTGACCGTGCGCATTACCTCTCTCTCCGATCCCTATTTCAACAACACGTTTCTGGGAGGGCGCCGTATCGACCTCAGCGGCAACGAGGATCTTGTGGCCGAAGCCCGAAGCCGCCTTGACGATTACGCGGAGCAAAAAGCCGTGCGCGAACTGACGCGCAAGGAAAAAGGCAAAATCAGGACTGGCAGGAACAAAGCGATAAAAGGCGGCAAAACGGCAAACGGCAGAAGCGCCGCCAGAAAAACCGTGAAAGCGGCTTCCGGCAGGGGAAGCGTTCGCGCTTCCACCGAAAAGGGCAAAAGCAGCCCCTCATCCGACAGGACGCGCGGAAAGACCGGGCAAAAAAATTCACGGGACAAAACAGACAAATCATAATGCGCCGCGTTGGCCGCGTTTGCGGGCGTCTCGCGCCAAGCCCCACGGGGTACGCCCATCTCGGCAATGCCTGGGCTTTTCTGTTGGCCTGGCTTTCCGTCCGGGCGCAGAACGGGCGGCTGATCCTGCGTGTGGAGGATATTGACCCGCAACGCTCCAAGATGAAGTTTGTCGACGCCCTTCTCGAAGACATGCGCTGGTTCGGGCTTGACTGGGACGAGGGGCCGGACGTCGCCGGACCGGCGCAGCCGTATTTGCAAAGCCGCCGCAAGGACCATTATGAGGAGGCGCTGGCGCGGCTCGGCAGGGCCGGGGCGACGTACCCCTGTTTCTGCACCCGCGGAGAGCTCCGGAATCTGGCCTCGGCTCCGCATGTGGAAGATATCGGGGTTTCCTACCCCGGCACATGCCGTCAGCTTGGCGAGGCGCAACGGGCCGCCCTGTTCGGGGCAGGACGCAAGGCGGCTGTGCGGCTGCGCTGTTTCGGGGAAGAGATTTCTTTCACCGACGCCCTGAGGGGGGAGGAGAGAATGCGGCTTGCGGATTGCGGAGGAGATTTCGCCCTGCGGCGTTCGGACGGCGTCGTCTCCTACCAGCTTGCCGTCACGGTGGACGACGCCGCAATGGGCATAACCGAGGTAGTGCGCGGGCGGGATATTTTACATTCCACGCCGAGACAGATTGTTCTGCAGCGCCTCCTGGGATACGCCACGCCCAGGTATGCGCACATTCCGCTGCTGCTGGACAGCGAGGGAGGACGTCTGGCCAAGCGCCACCAGAGCCTGACGTTGCGCGGCCTGCGGCAACAGGGGGTGGACGCGCGGCGCGTGGTCGGTCTGCTCTCGCGGATGGCCGGCCTCAATCCGCGGGAAAAGCCCGTGAACCCGGGCGATCTCCTGCCGGGCTTTGCTTTGGCGCGCTTGCCGAAACATGACCAGCTCGTTACAGAGGATGACGTCAGACGGCTTGTGGCTTGAGTCCGCCACAGGGAAACCGCAAATGGAAACACACTGTTCAATAATGCGATATGTAAGGAGAAATTATGCCCAGGCTTGACCAGTCCTTTCTTGACGGCCTCTTTCCGGCGGAACGAACGGAAGAATTTTTTGACGCGCTTTTCGGCGGGGGAGAGGAAGGCGCGTATGACATAGGCCTTGTGTGCCGCAGCCTCTCTCCCACACGCGCCGAGCTGGCTTTTGAACTGCGCCGGCGCCCGGGCAAATGCCTTGCCTGTAATCTGACGTACGGATTGCCCCAGGTATTTCAACGCCATCCTGTGATCAATGTGTCCGGCATCGTCAAGGCCGTGGCGGAACATCTCGGCTGGCGGACGGAAAACCTGCAATGGCGGCTCGGCAGCACGGAAGAAATAAGCCACGAGTTGCACGCCATCCCCCTTCTTCTGGAAACCGCGCAGACGGCGCATTGAGGCAGGGCGACAGTTTCCGTTGCGTCCGCCCTGTGAATTTCCAAAAATTTCCGGAAAATCGCTTGACACGATTTGCCAGTCGGGTAATTGTCCGTCATATATTTGTATTACGGCACAGGCGCGATTCAACGAAGGCGGACGCCGCGAAACAGGAGCAGGTGGGCTTTGCCCGCCGCAGGCGAACTGTTTCAAGCGTTCATTGTTATATTGGTCCCCCGATTAAACCCTGCCGCGGTTAGAGCATTTCACACTTGAAATAGTTCATATCCACAATTTTTGAACCATCCTTGGGCATCGCTTGCGCGGATCTGGTCAAGCGCGCCGGCGATGCCCTTTTCCAGAGCATCATTGGT
>JAISOT010000077.1 GCA_031275465.1 Desulfovibrio sp. | reverse complement strand
CAAATTTCGGCTTGGGCAAGCAAACGAAACGCTGATACGAAATCAGTCGATTGGCAGTTCTCAACGGATGATGCCAGGGTCAAACTGAAATGGCTTTATCATAAAATATAACTTTGTCGGTGCACTAGCCGTGTTTCCGCATAATTTCCTCCAACTTGCGGCGCAGGCCGCGTTCCCGTTCAAGCTTGACCTGTAGCGTCTCCAGCGTTTCCTGCGCCGAGGCCATCGCGGCGTACATGCGGTTCAGCATAAAAAAAGCGCCGCCCTCCAGAAATTCGGCGTTGTCGACCCGGCCATTCCAAGGGCTGCCTCCTTCGGCGAGCCACCGGCGATAGTCGCGATCCCATTCCGGAAAACAACAGCGCGTCAGGCCGTCATCCCAAAGTTTGTATGCGCCGAAAGCATGTACTATGGCCGCATGCCGCGCGGCGGGGTTGCGGGGATGCGCGTTGAATCTGTCATGCGGAACAAGGTCGATCAGCGAGGCGTCCCGCCGCCGCAAGTCCTGCGCCAGCATGTTGAGCGCAGCCTGATCAATGTATTTCACAAAGCCGGCGTGCCGGGCCAGCCATTCCAGGCATTGATTGTAGAGGCCGGCGGGATTCGGGAGGGCATCCTGAAAAACAACCACCCCGGAATTGAGGTTTGCTTCATCCGGGTCCAGCCCCGGCAAATTTTGCGTGACATTGATGGAGGCCGGCGTGGAGGTTCCGGCCTCGGTGAAATGCGGATCCTCCAGAGCCATGCCGAGGGGGCCGAAGGCGGCAAGTTCGCTGATGTCGTCCTGAACGGCCGTGTCAACGTCCAGCCAGATGACCGTCCTGTATCCGGCCAGCAGGCGGAACCCTTCAAGGATGGCCAGGGACATGGGTGAAAAAATTTTCAGGTACTTTTCCTGAAAATCGGCCTCAAGCGGCGTGAACGGCAGGAGTTCCGCCCCAAGGTTACGCAGGACATGTTGATCTTGTTCAGGAAGACGCCCGTCCGTATATATCAAAATATCGGCGTCAAGGCCCGGATTGTGCCTGCGCAGCGCCCGCAGGAGGCAGCCGGCGGCAAAGCCGAAATTTCCCGTAATGCCCGTCATAACGGCAAGAGGGCGTTTGCGTCCCGTTGCTTGGATTGCCATGTCGCTTCCTTTTTTTGGAAGTCAAAAGCCGCGCCTGATGCGGCTAAGGCCCACCGACGACAAAAACGCCCGGATAGAGCGGCTGAAAGGCCTTGAGCATCCGCCGGGCGTTTTCGGAATCAGGCCACGGCCCCGCCTGGACGTTCCACAGCCTGTTCCCGCCGAAGAACAGACGGCCCCTGTGTCCGGACTGCGCAAGAATGTTGACGAGTTTGCGGGCATTATCCTTGCTCGCGAAGGCTCCTACCTGTATGTAGAAATCGCCTTCCATGCCGCCGTCTTCCCGCAATTGCGGAACAGCGTCAATGCTTTGCACGCGAACCCGGGCCGTGCCCCTCGACATCATGCCCAGGCGCGTGGCGGCCGCGCGGGAAAGATCGATCACGCGGTCACCCACAAAAGGGCCGCGATCATTTACGGTGACGACGACGGATCTGCCGTTTTCAAGACGGGTGACGCGCACGGCTGTGCCCAAAGGCAAAATTTTGTGCGCCGCCGTCATGCCGTTTTGGTTGTAACGTTCGCCGCTGGCCGTTGTTTTGCCGTGAAAGCCCGGGCCGTACCAGGAAGCCACGCCCTCTTCCACGAAACCGTGAGAGGATTTGAGGGGATAATACGTTTTGCCGCGCACCGTATAGGGCTTTGACCCCGGCACGCCGCCCCTGCGCCAGGAACCGCGCCCGCAGCCCGCAACCAGCGCGACGCACAGCAACATCACAAGGGCGATCCACGCCAGGTGGGCAAGCGCTTTCATGTCTTTTGAACAGATCGCGCTGAACGCCCCTGCCGCTGTATTTTGCGGAAAATCGTGCTGCGGTCGATCTGAAAAAGCTTTGCGACTTTCTGCACGGAACCGTGCTCTTCAATGGCCCTGAGCAGAAAACTCCGCTCCATTTCCGCCATGATATCCCTGAGGGGACGGTGGACGGACAGCATCTCTTCAGGGCAGAACCCTTCGCCGGGTTTGATGCCGGAAATCTGGACAGGCAGATCCCGCGGGGAAATCATGGGATCTTTCAGAGTGATCACAAGACTGTGCACCAGATTCTGGAGTTCCCGCACGTTGCCGGGCCAGACATAACGGCTCATCATGTCCAGGGTCATGTCCATAAAAGCCATGCTTCTGTGATATTTTGCCGCGTACTGGCGCAGAAACTGTTCCGCCAGGGGACGCACGTCTTCAGGACGCTCCCGTAGCGGGGGGATGTGGACAGTTGCCACGTTGAGACGATAATAGAGATCCCGCCGGAAAGTCCCGGCCTCGACATTTTCCTCCAGGTTTCTGTTGGTGGCCGCAATGACGCGCACATCCACGCGGCGCGGGGAAGAGGCCCCCACGCGCATGATTTCCCCGTCCTGAAGCACGCGCAAAAGGCGCGTCTGCATGGCCGCGGTCAGTTCTCCCACTTCATCCAGAAAAATCGTGCCGCCGTCGGCTATTTCAAAATAACCGGCCTTGCCCTTGCTCAGCGCACCCGTGAAAGAACCCGGCATATAGCCGAATATTTCGGATTCCGTCAGTGTTTCCGAGATGCCGCCGCAGTCCACCTTGAGCAGCATCTTTTTGCCGCGTCCGCTCAGGCTGTGCACCATGCGGGCGAAAACGTCCTTGCCGACGCCGGTTTCCCCAAGTATCAGCACGGTTGCGTCGCTCACGGCGAAACGCCGGATCAGCGACAGCACCCGTTCCATGGCCTGGCTGGCAAAAACCGGCTGCTGCGGAGTGCCATGGGCCTGCTCGTGCGCCATGTACGCCAGCTGTTCGTTGATCTGCTCGATAAGCCTGCGCTGCTCGCCGATCTGCTCGTTCATCTGGGCAAGGATCGTGATATCCCGGGCAAAGGTGACGACAAGGGCAACCCGCCCGTCCTCGCCGAACACGGGAATGCCGGAGAGCACCAGTTTTTTCCCGTTCTGCAGGGTTTGGACATGCGTGGCCGGTTTGCCCGTGGCCACGATTTCCGGATTCAAAACATGGTCGAAAACCCCCTCCCTGACCAAATCGCGCACATTTTTCCCCCGCACTTCCTCCTGTCTCAGCCCCGTCAGTTGCTCGTACATGAGGTTGATGCGCAGAGAAATTCCTTCAGCGTCGCTGACAAACACGCCGTCAGGTATGGCGTCCAGGATGGATTCAAAATGTCTGCTCAGAAAATCAGGGGAATAGCTCTTCATGAAGACGGCGTTTTCGGCTGCTGGAGATTCTGCACACGGGCGCGCAGAATGCCTTCTGCAACCGACTGTAACCGGGGCATGCGGTTTTTGTCCAGCGTTACGTTTCCCATGGGAGGCGTGCGATCCAGAAAGTGGTATTTTTGCGTCCCCAGCCGGTGATACGGCAAAAGCTCATACGTCACGCGCGGGTATGGGGCTATGAAGGACGCAATGGCGGCAATGGCCTCCGCCGTGTCATTGAAGCCGGGAATGACGGGCGTGCGCGCCATAAGGGGGAGATCGGAGAATTCTTCAGCCAATATGCTGAAATTTTTCAAAATTTGCTCATTTGCAAAGCCGGTCTGAGCCTTGTGGGCGGCGCTGTCCATGATTTTGATGTCAAAAAGCACATAATTCAGAAGAGGGGCGACTTCGCGCACAAGAGCGGCGGAAGCCATGCCGCAGGTTTCCACGGCCGTTCTGTAACGCCGCCGCCGGGCCTCGCGCAGAAGCGCCGTCACAAAATTCCCCTGAAACAGCGGCTCGCCGCCGGAGACGGTCAGGCCGCCGCTGGATCTGGCATAAAAAGCCTCGTCCTGTTCGACAACGGCCAGCACGTCGTCAACGCTGCGTTCCCGCCCATACACGAGCAGCGAATTCGCCGGGCAGGCGTCGGCGCAGGGCATATGGCATCCCTCGCAGTGCTCGCGGGCAATCCGCAGGGAAGCGTCCTCCTTGCGAATCAGCGCGTTGCGCATGCACACTTCCAGACAGCGCACGCATTTGTTCAGGGTCAGGCAGCGACCGGGATTATAGGCCAGTTCGGGACGGTGCCGCTGTGATTCGGGATTGCTGCACCAGCGGCAGGAAAGCGGGCAGCCCTTGAGAAAGACAATGGTCCTGATGCCCGGCCCGTCGTGTACGGAATATTTCTGAACATTGAAAACAAGACCGGTTTTTTGCCTGTCCTCGTGGGAATTCATGCCCGTCGCCCTTTGTGGACTTTTTTGTTTTTGCGCCGCGCGACGTATCTGCGGCGCAAAAACATACGATTGTTTTCTGTCCGCCTCGCTTACAAGACCCCATGTTCCGTGCGGGCAATCAGGTCGTTTTGCAGATCGGGCGAAAGATCCACAAAATAGGCGCTGTAACCCGCGATCCGCACAATGAGGTTGCGGTATTTCTGCGGATCCTTTTGCGCGGCAAGCAGCGTGTCGCGGCTGATGACGTTGAACTGCACATGCCAGAGCTTGAGATCGCAGAATGTGCGGATGAAGCTCACCAGTTTTTCCGTCCCCTGATCCCCTTCCAGGCACTTCGGGGTAAACTTGATGTTTACCATGCGCGCCGCGCGGTCGCGCATGCCCATGTTTTTGGTGTTGTAATTCGAGAGCATGACGGCCGTCGGGCCGTTGACATCCGCGCCGTGCGAGGCGGAAGTGCCGTCCGAAAGCGGAAACCATTCCGCGCGCCCGTTGGGCGTGGCGGAGACCACCTTGCCGAAGGGCACATGCGAGGTGAAGGGCACATAGCGAACGTCGTTGTGCATGCCCAAATCCTTCATGCTGTACTTGTTGGCGTACTCCAGGGAGATTTTGTCAATCGCGCGGCCTATGGCGTCGGCATGGGAATCATTGTTGCCGTAGCACGGCGCGGAGCGCAGAAGAGCCCGTACGTCTTCATGGCCCTCGAAATCCGCGTCAATGGCCGCGACAAGCTGAGCCATGGTCAGCTTCTTCTCTTCAAAAACCAGCTTTTTGACGGCGGCCAGAGAATCCACAACAGTGCCGAGCCCGATGTATTCGAAATACCCCAGGTCAATGCCATCGGGAATGCGCGGCTGGTGCAGATCAATGCAGTGTTTCATGCACAGGTCATGCATGGCCGAACCCATGGGCTGCGCAAAGTGCCTGGCGCGCAGGGCGATAATAATGTGCTGCTGCACAAAGGCCGTTTTCAGAAAGAGAATGTGCTGCTGCACGTAGGCGTTCCAGAATTCGTCCCAGGTCTGGAAATCACGCGGATCGCCCGTTTCAACGCCGAGGACGAGATCGCCGTATTTCTTCATGCGGCCGTTGCGCAGCACCATCTCCACCGCGGCCGCGAAGTTGACGTAGGCCCCGCCGGAAGTGTAGGTATCCCGGTTGGGCATGCGGGCTTCCGTGCAGCCGGAGACGGCGTAATCCAGAGCTTCTTCAAAGGTCGCCCCCTTGGAAACGTAAAGGGGAACAACCTCCTCGTCATTGATCAGCTTGGGAAAACCTGAACCGTATTTGATGGTTTCGGCCACATCCCACAGATAGCGCTCCGGCGCGCGGGAATGGATGCGCGCGGCCAGATCCGGGTAGTGCAGCGGGAACTCCCGCTTGGACTTGAGAATCAGATGCGTCAGGTCGTTGGCGGCATCGCGTCCGTCCGGCGTCTGGCCGCCCACGGTCACCGCCTCCCAGTGGGCGTAGCCTTCATTGAAAGCCCCTCCGGTGGGAGAAATGTACATGTCAATAAATTCAGCCATGCCCACCCACATGCACTCCAGCAGTTCAATGGCCTGCCCGTCCGTCAGGGAGCCGTTGCTGATCCCCTGTTTGTAGTACGGGTAAAAATACTGGTCCATGCGGCCGTTTGAAATAGTGGTGCCGGTCTTCTGCTCAAGACGCGAGAACATCTGGGTAAACCACTGGCTCTGGCAGGCCTCGTGGAAATCGCGCGCCGGCTCGCCGGGGACATGCTCCGCGTTTTCAGCCATGCGGAGAAGCTCGGCCCTGCGCGCGGGATCTGTTTCCTTTGCGGCCATTTTTCGGGCAAGAACGGCATGGCGTCCGGCCCACAGCACGATGGCGTCACAAACGATAACGACGGCTTCAAGGAAGGGTTTTTTCTCGCAGATGTCTTTGGGACTCAACGGGTCCAGAGCGGCCAGCTTTTCTTCGGCTTCCCTTTTGATGCCGTTGAAGCCGCGCTTCAGAATTTTTTCATAATCGTGCACCCACTGGATGGAAGAGCGGAACGATGAGGTTTCGTTGACAATAAAGCGCGAAATAAGGCCCTGGGGGTCATCATAGGTCAGCTTGTGAACTTCGGGCGGCAGGGCTGCGTTGAGGGCCTCATGATAGGTTTTGCCCTTCCAGTAGGGGGCTATTTCCTCAACAACGCGTTTCGCGTCTTCCGGGGTGATGACGGCCGGCGACGTGGCGCGGGCAGGCAGCTCGCGCACCGCGATATCCAGAAAGTCTCCATCCAGCTCAGGATACAGGATGCCGTAACGGCCGTCGCAACCGGCGCGGCCGAGCAGCAGCTGATCTTCCTGCACATAAACGGTGATGTTCTGCGCGATGTGCCTCAGCGCCCTGGCCCAGCGCAGCACAAGAGGCTGGCCTTCAGTCTCGCGCATGGACTGCGTGAAATAGAGCGCGCGTTCAATGTCGATGCGCGGCTTTTGCCCCTCAAAACGCTCCAGCAGCCGGAAAACGCGGGAATGGCTTTTCCTGAACCTGTCCTCCCTGCCTGCAATGGCATCATACAGACGCTGCTCCTGGGGTGATACGCATTCGCATGTTGTTTCATACATAGGGCAACTCCTTAACTTACTACATAAATTTATACTTAAATTTGCGCCTCCAAGGCATGCTGTCGCCATAATTCTCCGGCGGGCGGGCCGCCGTTGTTCAGTAAGCATACTTTATGCCATACAGGCAACATGCTGATTTTTATCTTCATTACCTGTTTCCGTTCCCCGCCGCAAGCAAAAACGGACCAGCTTTCCCCGCAGCAATGCAGATTTGCACCATTTGAGAACCATTATGAATAACCATGTTGCAAATCCGCCACATGATCTATCCGAATCAGAAAAAATGCCTGCCGCGCTATGGCGGAAAAATCAAAACGGTCTGGCCCGTCAGCGCGCTCTTTCAGCGAAACCCGCAAAATCCGTGTGGCATGGAACCAGCATTGTCGCGTAGTTGCATCATCCGCCGGCATAAAAAACTGAATTTCCCACAGGCAAATGCAATATGCTCAAATATATCATAATAATTTTGCGATATCTCCTGTTTCCACACGTGGCATGTTTTGTGCAGCTGCGTATTACAAACTGTTAACTGATTGGCTGTCAACAAGGAGCGTCCTGTGTCCCTGGCATTTCAAACGGCAAGCAGGATTATTTACGGCCACGGTTCCGTTTCCGAACTTGGAGCCGAGGTGAAACGCCCGGGGGTGGAGCGCGCTGCGGCTGACGCGCGTCTTATGGCAAAAAATCCCAGACAGGGCACGGCGAAAAATCTTGAGGCCTTGATTCGGGAACATTTTTAAAACATCCCGGAGTAAAAATGGAGAACCCCATGATTCCGACCGGGCCGATACGCATCAAAAATTTTATCAACGGGCAATGGCGGGAGGAAAAGGGTGGCCACGCGCTGCCGCTGTACAACCCGTCCACCGGCGAAGAAATCGGCTCTCTGCCGCTTTCGGGCGGGGATGCCGCGCAGGCCGCCATAGCCGGTTCCCATGAGGCGTATTTCAGTTGGAAAAACAGATCCGTCGCGAACCGCGTCGGCTTTGTTCATGCCATCCGCGCCCGCATGGAACGGGATTTTGAAAAACTGGCCGTGTATATCGCCTATGACCAGGCCAAGCACATTTCCGAAGCCCGGGGCGAAGTGCGCAGGGTCATTGAACTCGTTGAAATGGCTTGCTCCGTACCCGCGCTTATCCAGGGCGACACTCTGGATCAGGTCAGCGCGAATATCTCCTGCAAAATAGTCAAACAGCCGCTTGGCGTTTTCGGCGGCGTCGCTCCCTTCAATTTCCCGGCGCTGGTTTTTGGCTGGTTCATCCCCTTCGCCATAGCCGCCGGGAACACGTTCATTTTCAAGCCTTCGAGCAAATCTCCCCTTTTCATGCAGGGCATGTGCGAAATATTTCAGGAAATCGGCCTGCCGCCGGGAGTGGTGAACGTGGTGCACGGCGACCGCAGCATTCCCGGAAGCTGGTATGAAGACGCGCGCATTGCGGGCGTCTGCCTTGTCGGTTCAACGCTTACGGCGAAAAAAATGGCAGCGGCCTGCGCGAACGGCGCCAAGCGTTCCATGCTGCTGGGCGGCGCCAAAAACCTGCTTCTGGTTATGGAAGATGCCGACATTGACCTCTTTATCGAAAATTTTCTGAATTCCTGCTATGGTTCGGCGGGGCAACGCTGCCTTGCCGGTTCAATCGTCGCCATAGTGCCGGATCTTTACGAGGCTGTTCTGGAACGCATGATCGCCGCTTCCAAAACTGTGCGGCTAGGCGACGCCATGGATCCGGATGTCTATATGGGGCCGCTGATTTCCCCTGAAGCTGTGGAAAATGTCAAAAAATACGTGGACATCGCCCTGGCCCACGGAAAGGGATGCGAGCTTGTGCTGGACGGTCGCAACCCTGTTCTGCCCGCCAAAAACAAAAACGGCTTTTTCGTCGGCCCGACTGTCATTAAAAACGTCACGCCGTGCAATCCCCTGTTCAGCACGGAAGTCTTCGGCCCTCTCGTGGCCGTGACCAAAGTCGCGGGCATGGGCGAGGCTCTCGCGCTCATCCGCGCTTCCGAATTCGGCAACGGCGCCTGCGTCTTCACGCAGAACCAGCACTATGCGGAAACCTTCAGCCGTGAGGCCGATGTGGGCATGGTGGGGGTCAATATCGGCGTGTGCGCTCCGCATCCTTACGCCCCCTTCGGAGGCATCAAGGGTTCGCTGCTGGGAACGAACAAGGTGCAGGGGAAGTGCGGCATTGATTTTTTCACCCAGGACAAGGTTGTCACGATCCGCACAAAAAGTCCCGGAGGCGGTGAAGCCGCTTCGCGGCCGTCTGACTCTTCCGTACGCTCCTGCGTGGCATCCTGACGGAAGGGGCGAACATATGCAGTATCCGAATATTGCCATAACGAATAAATTGTTGCGCTGACGGAATGAAAAGAAAGAGTAGTTATCTCCGGTAACGGAGAGCACAAGGCTGACGACGCGCGGCCGCTCTGTCAGTGAAGCCGGCAAAGGAGGTGAGACGCAGATTCCGTGTGCAGTTTGTTTGACCTTGTCATTGAGGGATTCAACAAAAAAAGGAATGAGGTTGCCGTATGAAAAAAATTCTGATTGTTCTTCTTGTCGCCTGCTTTTTGGCAAGCTTCGGCTACAGCGCGCGGGCTGCCCAAAATTATGAGTTGAAAATCCAGACGTCTCTCGCCACCTCAAGCATGTATTACAAAACGCTTGAGCGCTTCAAAAAGAATCTTGAAGACCTCAGCGCCGGGCAGATCAAAGTTGAGCTGCTCGCCGAGGGGGCGGTGGTCAAGGGCTTCGAAATCTTTGAAGCCGTCAGCGAAAACATCATCAACGGCGGCATGTCCTGGACGCACTGGGCGTCCGGCAAACATCCGGCGGGCGTGCTCTTTTCGGCTCCGGTCGGCGGTCTGGGCCTGGGGCTTGATCAGATAAGCGTATTGTCCTGGATGTGGGACGGGGATGGCCTGAAATTCCTGAACGAATACTACCAGCAGATGGTCAAGGTCAATCTGCGCGCGTATCCGGTTCTGCCCATGGGGCCTGAATGTTTCGGATGGTTCCACAAGAAGTACACCTCCTTTGAGGAGATCAACAAGCTCACCTTCCGCGCGCCTCCGGGCGTCCCGACCGAAGTGTTCAAGGCAATGGGCATGCCCGTCGTGTCCATGCCGGGCGGAGAAATCATCCCGGCGGCCCAGCGCGGAGCCATTGACGCGGCCGAATGGATTGCCCCCGGCGAAGACCTGCCCATGGGTTTTGCCGAAGTCTGGAAGCACTACTATCTTCAGGGGTTGCATCAGGCCATTTCCATCGGCGATGTTTACATCAACAACGACTGGTACAACAAGCTGCCCAAGAACTTGCAGGTCGCCATTGAAGTGGCCATGAAGGCCTGCCTCGCCGACCAGCTTCTGGCCAATGTCAGCGTGAACTCCAAAGCCCTTGAGGTGATGGTGCGCGACAAGGGCGTCATCATTGAGGAAACGCCGAATGATTACTACGGCCGCTTTATGAAGGCCACCCAGACGGTGCTTCAGAAGTACATGAAAGATCCCTTCTTCAAAAAGGTGTATGATTCCGAGGTCGCCTGGGCCAAGTTGACGGTGCCCTTCCAGGTTCGCGCCAACGGGCTGTATTACCGGATAGGCAAAACAGCCATGGACGAAGGCATCGTCACTGACTACAAAAAATAAACCCCGCGGACTGCGGGAGGAGGGGGCGGCCCCCCCCTCCCGCAACATGCCTTTCGGAGCGCCGCTCGGAGGTTTTCATGTCCCAGGACACCGCAAGCGTAACAAGAGAGCAGGTGCCGGCGCCGGTGCGGAAAGCCATTGCCGCCCTGGACGGCCTGAACATCCTTGTGGGCAAGGCCGCCGCATGGCTGGCCGTTCCCATGATGCTGAGCCTCATCATTGAGGTGGTGATGCGCTATCTCTTCAGGGCCCCCACAATCTGGGCGATGGACATGGCCGTCATACTGTACGGCATCCACTTTATGCTCGGCTCGCCGTATTGCCTGCAGGCCGGACAGCATATCCGCACCGATTTTTTTTATCACGGCTGGTCCGTCAGAAAGAAAGCCGCCGCGGACCTCTTCAACTATATTGTCCTTTTTTTCCCGGTTCACGTCGTTTTTCTCAATATCAGCTGCAATTACTTCTACAGATCCTTCTCCCAGAACGAGACGGCCGTGACCAGCCCCTGGGCTCCGATTATCTGGCCGGTGAAACTGGCCATCCCGGTCTGCGTTTTTCTGACTCTTCTTCAGGGGCTTTCCGAAGTGCTCAAATGCGTATACCGCTTCAAAACGCGCGTTGATCTCTGGCCTGTGTCGGAGACCGGCGAGGCGGTTGATTAGGGCGTTTTTTCGGGCCGCCGGCGAGTGTGAAACTCCCCCCGCAATTTTGAGGAGTGCCGTTCTTATGGAAATGTCGTACAACGAAATGCTCGCCCTGCTCTCGCTGGCGGGGATGTTCGCCGCCTTCTGCCTGGGCTTTCCCATATCCTACACCATGATCTTCAGCGGTCTGGTGTTCGGGTATCTCGGCATCGGAAAAATCGTCTTTTACCTCCTGACCATGCAGTTTTACCAGGTGATGAGCGATCCCATCATGGGGGCCATTCCCTTTTTCCTGCTCATGGGGTATCTGCTTGAGGGCGCGGGCCTCATGGACCGCCTGTTCCGGTCATTTCAGCTTCTGTTCGCTAAACTTCCGGGTTCGCTGTACGGCGCCATTACCCTCACCGGCACCATCTTCGCGGCCGCTACCGGCATCGTCGGATCGTCGGTGAATCTGCTTTGCATTATGTCGGAACCGGCCATGCGCGCGACCGGATACAGCACCCGGATGGGCGCGGGCTGTATCGCCGCGGCGGGAACACTGGGGATACTCATCCCCCCCAGCATCATGCTTGTTGTGCTTGGCCCGATCATGGGTCTGCCCGTTACCGATCTTTTCGCCGCGGCCATTTTTCCCGGCCTGCTTCTGGCCGGGATATACATTGTCTATTCTCTGGTGAAATGCGCCATCTGGCCAGAATGCGGGCCGCCGTTGCCCAGGGAGATGTGGCCCGCAAGCTATGCGATAGTGTTCAAGGAAATGCTCATAGGCGTTTTCCCTTTGCTGGTGCTGATTTTCGCGACTCTCGGCAGCATTCTCATGGGGATCGCCACCCCCACCGAGGCCTCGGCCTGCGGAGCTTTCGGAGCTTTGGTTCTGACCATAGCCTATCGCAAATTCACCTGGAAAAATTTTACCAAAGCCCTGCACAGCACAATTCTGCTTTCAGCCATGATTCTCGTCATGATAGCTTCCTGCAATTTTTTCGGCGCGGTCTTCTCCCGCCTGGGGGGCGCCACCTGGCTGTCCAACGCGCTGCTGTCTCTCAACGCCTCTCCCATGCCCATGCTGCTCCTTATCATGGCGATCATTTTTTTCATGGGATGGGCCATGGAATGGATTCCCATCGTGCTTGTTCTCATTCCGCTGCTCATGCCCGTGGTGGAGGCCATGCAGTATGACAAGCTCTGGTATTGCCTGGTGGTGGCCGTAACCCTGCAGACATCCTGGCTCTCGCCGCCTGTGGCGCTGTCCTGCTATTTCATCAAGGGCAGCATTCCGCACTGGAAGCTGACGGATATTTACAAAGGCATGTTTCAGTACATCGGCTGCCAGCTTGCGGGCCTCGCACTGATCATGGCATTTCCTTCCATCGTGACGTTTCTGCCCAACTGGCTGAAATCCTGACAGGAACAGACTGCCGTTCCTTAATGTAGAGAAACTGTTATGCGCAATCCGCTGTTTCTCCTGATGCTGTTTTTGTCCGCCGCGATGAACGGCAATGCCCTTGCGCATGCCGCCGGGCAGACCTCTCCGCTGCTTTTTGAAAGCTACGCCTATCACGCCTCCAGGGCCGAAATCTCCGCCCTGCCGGGCGCGGTGGAAGGCGAAGACGATTTTGCCGGGGACATCCTGTTGCCTGAAGTCTCCTTTGCCGGCCACAAATGGACGCCCCGTCTTGAATTCCGGGATGAAAAACTTGTCCGCGTCAGTCTCATGGCGCCCTATTCCGCCGAGCGCATGGAAACAGTCACCTCCTTCCTGCGCGACAACAGGTATGAGATCCTTGCCCTGCTTGTGGATGGCAGAAGCCTCGACTTCATATCCTTTTTGAAGATTGAAGGCCCCCAAGCCCTGCAGGAAAAAATCGGGGCAATGCTTTCCGGCGGCCCGCACAAGCGCGTCACTTACGCGTGGTTCGTCACCGACGGTCTTTCCCGTGACACGAAAATCATGGCGCGCAACCTCACGGATTTTTTCATGCTGGCCCCGTCAACCACGCGCGAGGCGGAAGTAACCTTGTTGCGCGCGGACGACGGCGGGCGGACGATGCTTTTGGTTGATTTCACGTACCCTGTTCTGGATGTGATGTGACAAGGCCCGATATTCGCTGCGACGCGCCGGCATGCCGGGCACAGCCGCTTGCCGGCCCGGCGGAACGTAAAAGGAACCCTTCATGAAAATCATTGATTTTCGTTTTCGGCCCAATACCCCCGAAGTTATTGACGGCATCAAGAACAGCGCCATGTTCAAGGCCACCTGTGAGGCCATCAATTTTGACAAACGGGTGCCCCAGCCCCTGCCCGAAATAATCGCGGGCATGGAGAAACGCGGAGTGGAGCTTGCCGTGGTCACAGGCAGGGACTGCGAAGTCACCTACGGTTTTCCGGCCAACAACGGGAGCGTGCTGGAATTTGTCAAAGCCTATCCCAAAAAATTCGTGGGCTTTTGGGGCATAGATCCGCACAAGGGGATGAAGGCCGTGCATGAAATCGTTCATGCCGTTGAAGTGAACGGCATGCGCGGCATCGCCGTTGACCCCTACCTTGCCCACATTCCTCCTCACGAAGCGCGGTACTATCCTCTTTATTCCAAATGCTGCGAGCTGAGGATCCCCGTCTTTGTCACCACGGCGCCTCCGCCCCAGGTGCCCCGCGCGGTCATGGACTATATTGATCCGCGCCATGTGGATATCGTGGCCCGCGACTTTCCGGAACTGACCGTCATCATGAGCCACGGCGGCTATCCGTTCGTGAACGAGGCCATTTTCGCATGCATGCGCAATGCCAACGTGTACATGGACCTTTCGGAGTATGAACTCGCCCCCATGGCCGATGTCTACGTTCAGGCGCTCAACAGCGTCATAGGGGACAAGGTCGTGTTCGCCAGCGCCCATCCCTTTGTGGAACAGGAAGAAGCCATACGCATCTACGATAACCTCAAACTGAAAGACGACGTGCGCCGCAAGGTCATGTACGA
>JAISOT010000009.1 GCA_031275465.1 Desulfovibrio sp. | reverse complement strand
GTGCGTCACCGCGGGGCCCGCCTGGCCGTTTGACACGGCCACGGCTTTGACGACCACGCAACCGGCGTCTTCTCCCGGCTCAAGAACGAGAGGGCGCGTGTACGGCATGCCGTTTTCCGCCGGCTGGGAACCGTCGAGGGTATAATAAATTCCGGCCTCGGGCAGGACGGAACTCAGGGAGACATGGATCGTCCCGGCGTAAAAATGCCCCGGAGGGGAAAAACGCGGAGCCCGGGCGAGTTCCATTTCATCCCGAAGAGCGCGGCCAATGTTCTCGCGTGAAGAAGGGACATCGCTGACCGGCCCGATTCCGGGAAGTGTCGGCGGCTGAACAAACGACAAGGGCACACAGGCCAGACCGGCCGCAAGATACAGCAACACAACGAGCTTGCGCACGGCGGATGAGGACAAATCCCTGTCTGCGGGCACGGGAGCTCCAGAACGCGCAGGGCGGGTCAAGAGTTTATGGGTAATATTTTACTTATTTTATCAAATAAAATGGTAAAATACAAGGTGTAATGTGAAGCCTCTTAAGACGTAATCTGGGACAAAAGGAAACCCCCTATGTCTGTAGAGAAAAAGGCGATGATAAACAGACTGTTAGGATTAAGAATTCGCAGACTTCGCGAGGCGGGGGGGCAGACGCAATACGAACTTGCCGAGCAGGCCGAGGTTTCGCCCAAACATCTGGGAGAACTTGAGAGGGGGCGCGGCATCCCGCGTCTGGCCGGCGCGCCTGAAAATTTGGCCCAGGACGGCCCTTTGACATGCCGGCCGCGAATGGATACGTTGAACGCGGGAGGCGCAAGACAGAACCTATGGATGCCGTTTATCTGAATCCGCGCTATCTGGAAAAAGTCGCCCGCTGCCCTGTCTGTGAGAGCGCGGAGAGCCTTGTCGCTTACGGCGTGATGGAGCACGTCAGCGTCATGCGCTGCCGCTGCGGCGTCTTCTACTGCGACAAGCGCCTCACCGCGGAAGGACTGGCGGCGTACTGGAAAGATTACCTCGGCAATGAGCACAATGCCGATGAAACGGAACGCGCTTTGCGCCGCCGCATGTATCTGGTGGATTTTGACTATATTAAACAATTTCTGTGGGATAAGTCAAAAATTTTGGATGTCGGCTGCGCCGACGGGCTTTTTCTTGATCTGTTCGCCGCGCGGGGGCATGTCTGCTGCGGGGTGGAATTCGGCCACAGCGCGGCGCGGGCGGCGGCGCAAAGGTATCCGGTATGGGAGGGGTATTTCCCTGAGCTGAACATTCCGCCGGACCATGACCTGATCATTTTTCGCGGCGTGCTGCAGTACTTGCAGAAACCGCGTCTCTTCTTCCAAAAAGCCGTTTCCCTGCTCCGCCAGGGCGGGCTGATTTTCATCACCGCCCAGCCCAATATGGATTCGTATTGCCACAGGCTGTATCAAAACAAATTCAGGCTTCGGCTCACGCCGTGCGATTGCGTGGGCTTCAGCCCGAAATCCCTTTCCGGCGAATTCGCTTTGTTGGGGTGCCGTCTTGTCGGAGAAAAATTTTTTTATGAAGAAACGCCCTACGCCGACCCGGAAAGGGATATCGCGGCCGTGTGCAGGGCGTTGCGGCGCAGAAGGTCAGGCAGCGCGATTGTGGATCTCTCGCCCCCATTCTGGGGAAACATGATGACGCTTGTCTTCCAGAAACAACCAGACGCCGATGCATCCTGAACCATGACGCCGCATTGCCGGGCGCGTCTGGGGCAAAGCCATCCGGAGGCCTTATGCGGTGCGCGTTGTTGCAGATAAATCCCGTGATCGGCGATATCGCCGGAAATCTCCGGCGCATTGCCGGGGCCTACGAGGCGGCGCGGACGCGCGGCGCCCGACTCTGCATTACGCCGGAGCTGGCCCTGGTCGGATACCCGCCGCGCGACCTGCTGCTCTATCCCGCCTTTGTCAGCGAGGCCGAAAAGGCTCTTGACGCTCTGGCCCGAAAGACGTTGGGGCAGAACTGCGCCCTCATTCTGGGCACTGTCGGCCGCAGTCCTGCGGGCGCCGGCAAGCCTTTGCGCAATCAGGCCGTTGGGCTTCAAAACGGCGGGATTGTGTTCAGCTACAGCAAACGCCTTTTGCCGACCTATGACGTTTTTGATGAAGCGCGTTATTTCCAGGCCGGCGACAGGCCGTGCGTTTGGGAATTTGAAGGACTGCGTTTCGCGCTCACCGTGTGCGAGGACATCTGGAATGACAGCGCGTCCTGCACGACTCCCGCATATCCGCTTGACCCCCTTGCGGATCTGCCGCCGTTTGACGTGCTTGTCAATCTTTCCGCCTCTCCTTTTACCGTCGGCAAACAGCGGCTGCGGGAGGGCATGCTTTCCGCCATAGCCGGCAAATTCGGCGTGCCTGTGCTCTACGTCAACTGTGTGGGGGGCAATGACGACCTGGTTTTCGACGGCAGAAGCATGTGCGTCGGCCGGGACGGACGCCTCTCCGCCCGCGCCGAAGGATTTGCGGAAACCACGCTCTGCATGGATGTGTCCGCTGGAAAGGATGGCGCCGCCGAGCAAGCCGGCTCGTTTTCCAGCGTGGACGATTTCACGCCGGAGGCGGAGATATGGCGCGCCCTTGTCCTCGGCACGCGGGATTACTGTTTTAAGACAGGGCACGGTTCCGTGGTGCTGGGGCTTTCCGGCGGCATTGATTCCGCCCTGACGGCGGCCATAGCCTGCGCGGCTCTGGAGCCCGGGAATGTGCTCGGCGTGCTGATGCCTTCTCCCTATTCCAGCGGCCACAGTCTCACGGACGCCCTGGCCCTGGCGCGCAATCTCGGCATGGAGACGGCCGTATTGCCTATTGAGCCCGTCATGAGAACGTATGAGAGCGTCTTGTCGCAGGTTTTCCAGGGACACGGCAAAGACGTGGCGGAAGAAAATCTCCAGGCGCGCATCCGGGGCAACCTGCTGATGGCCCTTTCCAACAAGTTCGGTAAAATACTGTTGACTACCGGAAACAAATCAGAAATCTCAGTCGGCTATTGTACGATATATGGCGATATGTGCGGCGCGTTGGCCGTTATCGGCGATTTATACAAGACGCAGGTCTACCGTCTGGCGCGCTGGTTCAACGCATACCAGGGAGGCATCCCGGACGGCGTTCTTCTGAAAGCTCCCTCCGCGGAACTGCGACCAGACCAGACCGACCGGGACAGCCTGCCCCCTTATGAGGAACTGGACGCCGTGCTGCGTTGCCTGATCGAGGAACGGCTGAGCGTGGAAGCCGCGGCGAGCGCGGGACACGAGAGGGAAACAGTAGGCAGGATAGCCCGGTTGGTGCACACGGCGGAGTTCAAGCGCCGCCAGGCGGCTCCGGTGATTAAAATTACCCAGCAGGCCTTCGGCATAGGCTGGCGGATGCCGTTGGCTTGCGCCATCTTGCCATGAAGGGAAAAATCGGCTAGTCTGTCATGTTTCTACCGGTTATTTTTGAGTTTTTGTTGTTGGATTGACGCGCATGAGAACATTTTTTCTGTACGGGATACGGCGAAACAGAGCGTTGGCGCTTTCCGCCGTCATGTGCTGTTTTTTTGTCTTGTGCCCCGTGTCTGCTTCCGCCGCACAAGCCGCCGACGAGAGACCCGTTTCCGCGGATACCGTAGGTCCTCCCCCGGCTGAAATGCCCGCCGAGGACGACAATCCCGCCGCCGCCGCTCCGCAGGCCGACGGCGCTTCCAAAGTGAAAATTTTTGATACGGTGGAGTTCAAGCGCCCTTTGTCTTCCCTGCCCGGCTGGCTCAGCGTCATAAGCCGTAATATGGGCAATCCCATCTTCACCGATGGCCGTCATTTCAATAAAAGCATTACCTGGAACCAGTTCAAAGAACAGGCCAAAAAGCTTCAGGGACTTGAATTGTTGCGTTTTGTGACAAAATTCTGGAACTCCTGGCCATACAAGGAAGACGTTGTCAATTGGGGGGTAGAGGACTATTGGGAAATTCCCGCGGAGTTTCTGCAGCGCTCCGGCGATTGCGAAGATTACGCCATTATCAAATATTTCACTCTCAAGGAATTGGGCATCCCGCCCGAAGATATGCGTATCGTGGTGGTACGGGACACAATCCGCAATCTCGGTCACGCGGTACTGGTGGTGTATATGCAAAACGACGCCTATGTGCTTGACAATCTCAGCAATGTCGTTTTGTCGAACACGCGTTTCCGCCATTACAGCCCGCAGTATTCTGTCAATGAAATCGGGCGGTGGGCGCATCTTAAGGGCCGACAGGCGAAGTAGGTGCTTATGGAATTGCAGAACGCAGGTGCGGAGGCCATAGCGAGCCAGTACCGCATGAAAAAAACGGTTATTGTTACGGTAGGGGCATTGCTTTTTGTGGTGATCACGATAATCGCCGGGATACTCTGCAACCTTCAGTTCAAATACAGTACCCAGGAAACGCTTTCAACCCAGCGCGACATGCAGCAGGCCTGGGTGGACAAATCCCTGGAGGCCATCCGCTCCTGGCGCGGCGTTCTTGTCGAGCAGGCGCGTTCCATCAGCACCTCGGAAATGTTTCGCCTGTTCGCCGTGGACGTGAAATCCCTCGGCCCTGACGGGCCGGCACGCGTCTCCGCCCCTGACGCATCCCGCAGTGGAGATGAGGTCGTCTCTTCTCTGGCGGAGCAGCTTGCCTACATGCGGGACATATTGCTTGATTCCGTGCGGCGCAGACAATGGATATCCGCGCGTGTCCTTACGGAAGAGGGCGACGCTCTCATAACCCCCGACTTTGCCGAGCCGTTGCTTCCCGCCCAGACAAGCCTTGTGAAGCGGGCGGCCAGCGCCAAAACGACGGTTTTCGGCCCTGTGCGCAGGCAAGATGACGTTGTGATGATGGATGTGGTGGATCCTTTGTATGCAGTGCTCGGCAAGGGGGATCCCGAGCCCGTCGCCTTTTTGCTCATTACCCTGCCCATGGAAAAAAATCTGGCCGGCTTTCTGGCGCAAAGTCTGGATCAGAATCGCGAATTTCTGCCGAGCATTCTCAATCGCGGCCCCCAGGGCATGGAAGCCGTACTGTGGCGTGACGGCGCCATACGCATCGTACGCGCCGTTTTCGAACCTGACGCCGATTTGTCCTTGCCCTTCAGAAGGCGCCAGCTTGTCGGCGGCGGCGGAGAAGCGTACTCGCTGGGGAGCCGCCTGACGGAGCTGGACTGGTGCGTCATGCTTGAAGTGCCTGCCGCAATGGTGGACGGCCTGCTGGAAAGCCAGAAACACCAGATATACGGTCTGGGCGTGCTCGGCAGCGTCGGGACAGCCCTTCTGCTGGCTTTTGTCTGGGCAAGCATCGTCAGCCGTTCCCACAGGGCCACGTCCAGGCATTTCCAACATCTCTACACGGTCATACGCCAGCAGAAACTTATGCTGGACAGCATCAACGCTTCGCTGCAGGTGGGGCTTCTGCTTGTGAACAGCGAAGGCCATGTGCTGGTATGCAACCCGGCTTTTTGTCAGATTGCGGGAAAAACCGAGGAGGAATTGACCGGCGTTTCTCTGGACAGCGCCTTGCCTTCACAAGTTGCCGAAACCCTGCGCGCCGGCATGGAGCGCGTGGCGGGCGTCGGGGAGATGGCCAGCATCGAAATTTCCCTGGATTCCGGCGACGGCCTCCGCCTGTATCGCGTTACTCTTTTTCCCTTTGAGGATCAACAGGATACCGACGAGAACAGGGCTGGAGGCTGCGTCGGAATATTTCAGGATATTACCGAATTCCGCCGCAGGGCCGAGGACGCCCGCAGGCGGCAGGCCAGCCTCATCGCCGCGCTGGTGCGCGCCATTGAGAGTGTGGACGTGAACTTGATAGGGCATTCCCAGAAAATGGAGCGTGTTGTGGAATTGCTTTCCGCGCAGATGGGTTTGGAGGAAAAGGACAGGGAAACCCTCCGTCTCGCCGCGCGCCTCTGCCAGGTCGGCAAAATCTTCGTGCCGCGCAATCTGCTCACCAAAACAGGCAAACTCACGCCCGAGGAACAGCAGGAGGTCATGCGCGCTCCGGAATACGCCTATAACGCTTTGCGCGATCTGCAATTCGGCCTGCCCGTGCCCGAGGCGGTATACCAAATGGGAGAGCGCATGGACGGCACCGGCAACCCGCAACGCCTTGAAGGTGAACAAATCGTGACCAACGCCCGTATTCTCGCCGTTGTCAACGCCTTCTGCGCCATGACCAGCGCGCGCTCCTACCGCGCCGGCATGAGCCCGGCGCAAGCCATTGAACTGCTTGCCAGGAATCCAGGATTTGACGTGAGAGTGGTGGAAAATCTCGCGGCGCTGTCAGCCGCCGAGCTCCGGAGCGCCGTGAATGTCGGGGAGGATACTGGCGGGGGCAGCGGCAGTATTGAAGTGTGACATGATGCGGCGCCGGAATTTGCCTTAGAGCGATTTAACATTGAAAAGGTGAAACTGTAAAAATATACCCTTGCATATCTGACATCACGAGATGTATATTACCCTTGATTGCCAAGGCGATATAGCCATCGGCATGTTCGTGGAAATCACGCTCGCGAG
>JAISOT010000134.1 GCA_031275465.1 Desulfovibrio sp. | reverse complement strand
GCGGCCGCGATACCTCTGAGGGGTATCGCTCGCAAGGCCCGCGCCGGCTCCTCAAGGCAGCGCCAAAACCGACGCCACTTGGCGGCTACCAAAAGTGCGAAAATTTCTGGACACTACCTGTTGCCCTCACCCGGGGCCGAAAAATTTTTCAATTGCTCCGTGGGCGAAAAGGCGCGGGGACAGTGCATACAAAACTCCCGGCTATCTTTTTTGAAGTGTGGGCGGCAAGGGATAATTTTGCAGAGGAAGCTCATTCTCAGGAGGAATATGCCATCCGGATGTTTCACTTTGCGGGAAACACGCGAGTTTGCCTGTGTTTTTGGCCTTTGATTTCTTCCATACCTTTCGGTCGCAACGGGCAAATTCCCCAATGTCGGCGAACTGCGCAAAGTGACGGGCCATTTTTCCCTGTGGGGTATTTGCCCAGTCAGCCGCGGCTTTTTCGTCTTTTGCCAAATTGTAGCCGTATTGACGGCCGACGATGACGCCGGCGCTGTTTCCCTTGTAATACGCGCCACAGCACAGGCCGCCGACAGTCACCACGGCTCCCAGAATGCACCCGCAGGCCCATTTCCACATCCGGCCGCCTTCGACCTTAACCGCCACGTCATGCGCAACCGTGACGACGGCTTTGGCCAAGTCAGCCCTGGCGGATTCCATAGAGGCTTTTATTGTCGCATCCGCCACTGCCTTGAGATTTTTTACTGTGTTCTCGGCGACATTCATTATCTCCGCCGGAAGCTTTTCATAATAGGCGCGCTGGTATTCCATGGCGGCTATGGCGCTCCAGAGGGCGTCGTTGTCCTTGATGTCCAGAATATTTCCGATGCGCTCCAGGCGTAAAACTTCCTCGTTGCAAAGCGTGCGGCCCAGCAGCATTTCCAACTGTCTGACTCTTGCCGTATTCATGATTTTCCTCCCAATGCGCGCGCAAACATCTCCGCGCAACGGCTCCGCCAGCGCGCAAGCTCCACCCGTTCGCCGAAAGGCAGTTCCCTTGCGGCCTGCAAAACGGACATCCGCCTGGAATAGAGATTGTCAACAACCCGTGAGGCCAAGGCAGGAAAGTCCAGGCTCATGCCGGCCCGTTCCACGCGCTCCCGCACTTTGGAATTGTTGTACAACTCAAAACGGTCGGATTCGCCGAAGTAAAGATTGCGGCACACATGAATAATCGAATCTGAAAACACCTCCTGAAAGGAATGCAGCAGTTCAATGGAATCCCGATGTCTGTTGATGACCCAGAACGTGACCATGCCACGCTGAAGCTCGCTCAGAGCGTCCTTCAGAAGATCCCCGTGGTTGAGGATGCCTCCCTTGCTTCTGGCGGCGGAGTTTACCACCACGGCATGGGCCGGATTGCCTTCCACAGTCGTGAGCATTTCGCTCCAGCCGTCCGCATCGTCAAGGCTGTTCAGTCCGCAAATCAGGTCAGGCAGTTGAAGCCCCTTGTGCGCTTTGTATACGTCGGGATTGTCCGTATCCGTGTCCAGCAACAGGACACTCCCGCCACTGCCGAGCAGATAGTCCGCCAGGGCAAAACTGACCAGACTCTTGCCCACGCCACCCTTGCTGCCACCTACGTAGAAAATGGATTTGTTCATAATCAAAGCTCCTCATCAGGGATATCCGACGCATAATATGCCGGTTCCCGGTTTCGTTTCTCCACCGCTTCCGCCTTCAGCGCATCGGTGTTCGCGGTTTCGGTTTTTTTGTCGTCCGTTCTTGGTTGTTCCGCGCTTTTTTTGCCCGTGTGCCTGTTGCCCGCCATTTTTTTGGGCGCCGGTTTCGACAGGCGCGCCGTTGTCCTGAGCACCCGTTTGGAAATGGAAACATCGCCCCCGGACATAATCTCGGCCAGTTCCTTGGCCGTATAGCCTTTTTCGTAAGCCTTCATGATGGCGCTCCTGAGCATGTCCGCCGCTTCCCGCCGCGTTCTCCCGGGATTCTTGTCCGGCAGGGATTCCAGCGTCGTCCGCATTGCCTCAATGGCGTTATCCTGAATGCGTATGACTTTGCCCATTGTGTTTTCTCCTTTGTTCATGGAATGGCATTACATGTTCATTCCCTGTGACCGGGGCTGCCGTTCCACGCAAGACCTTGCCGTTTTTTCAAGCTCGACAAGAGCGGCTGCAAGCTCCCGCACATATCGCGCACAGCGTTCAATTGCTCCCGCAATGTCCGTTGTTCCGTCCGGACTCCTTCCAAGGTGTCCTCCATCTCGGACAGCTTGCGGGAGAGTCCTGTCACGCTGGCGACCATGTCCCGCTCCAGATGCGACAAGGTCACGTCGAGCATCCGTTCCATTTCGGTCATGGCTCAATACCTCCTGTTTGTCCGGTAAGGTAAGCCGGTGCTCCGGCTCAATGTCGAAATCCTTCCGGGGATAGCGTTTGATGTTGCACAGAGCGCGTTTTTCAATGACACGCGCAAGTTCCTTCCGCAGACGGGCAACGGCAACCTGCGGTTCCGGCTCCTCCTCCATGTTGTCGTTGGCGGCGCTCCCGGCCGTCCATCGTTCCGCATACATTCCTCCCCTGAGACGAAATTTTTCTCCGCTGCCGGGGTCGTTGACGGTGATGTACTCCTTGCCCGCGCGGCTTATCTTCAGGCCCGCCTGCGTCAGGCAGTAGAGAATATCCTTTCTGTCGCGGGCAATGCCCAATTCCACTTTCTGTTTGAGGTAGGAGTGAACGGCTTCCCTGGCCTCGGCGCGTTCGTCCCCGCTTGGCGTCCTGCCCCGGCGGAGCAATCTGGCTCTGTGCAACTCGGTGTGTTCCGGCTTGTACAGGCGGGCACGGAAAGGATCATCAGGGCGCGCCCATCCTTCACAACGGTTGTGCAGGTCGCGAAACACGTCGAAGTCTTTCCTCCAGCCCGGCGGACAGGCATTGAAATCCTTGCCGCTGCTCAACTCCAGACGGGGGATGAGAAAATGCAGTTCGTGATGTCCGGCGTGGCTGTGCCGCACCCACAGGATATAGCGCTGGTCGGCGTCCATTCCGGCGAAGGCGACTTTTTCAAAATCGTCCATGACGCGCTCTTCCTGTTCCGGCGTCACCTTGTCGTCGGGATGCCATGAGAGAACGCCCGCCGTGAATTTCCATCTTCTGTCTATGGAGTCTACGAGAGCGCGGGCCATGTCGGGATTCCCCCGCAGAATTTCCGGCGGCTTTTCAGCCCTGCCGGGATAGTCCAGGCGGACCAGATACCGGGTCGGCTTTCCGCCGCCACCCTGACCGTGGGGAAAGACTTTCATGAGCACGTTTTGTCCTCCTCTTCTTCCGCCGACGAGAACGCGCGTATCTGCCGTTCCAGACACGCCAGGGCGGACAAAATTTCCACTGTCTCCACCGTCCGCTTGTGGCTGTTCGCCCAGCGGGCGATCTGATTCAGATTGATGCCGATACGGGCAAGCTGACGGAGCCGTGCTTTTTCCGTTGCCGATTGCCGCAAGCGAAAATGCAGCGTCTTCTGTCGAATATAATCGGCGATGCACATACCCTGAATACTTGCGTTGAAACGGAGCAATTCTTTCTCCTCCGGGTGAAGGCGGATTCTGATGCAGTCCGAACGCGCGGCGCGCGGCTTCATGGCGTCACCCGCCTTCCGGCTTTGGGAAGCGCGACGCGCAGCGGCGGGCGCGCGGGGTTCGAAGGGGCGGCAGCCCATCGCCAGCCGTGAAGTGTGCCGCGCTCCGGCGCGTGTACACGAAACGTAGGCTGGCCCGGCCATACAGCGGAGGACGCACCGACGCCATCAGCACGGCTCCGTGACACACATGGCAGGCATGACGGACACATCGGAGACGCGCGCGACACAACACGCCGCGCGGACACGGCACACAGCGCGGGCGGAACATGCCACAGCGGCGGCACCGGACGGTGCGCAACCCTGCAAGCGCATGCGCCTGTTCCAGCGAGCGTTCCAACAGCATCAGGAACATGTCCGCGCCGCTTCAGGACCGCCATCCGCACACGTTGGGGACACCCAAAGATATTGGCGGTCATTTTCCGCCTCTGGCGCGGTCAAATTCGGTGTCGCGGGTGGTTATGGAACGGGCGGCAAAGAAGGCTTCAAGCTCGTCGGGATCGTAGACGATCCGTGAACCGAGCTTGGCGTACTTGGGTCCGCGGTGCTTGCAACGCCAGACTTCCAGGGTGTTGGGTTTTACGCCGAGATAGGCGGCGGCCTCGTGGGTGTTGAGTTTGGCTTTGCCGGACATGACATATTCTCCTTTCCTGGCATTGCTTGGGGAAGATGGTTCCCTGCGGCTTTAGAAGGGAGAATATGCGGTTTGAAGAGGATAAAAATTCCTGGCCCTGAAGCGGGAAAAAGAAAAAACCTCAGAGTTCTATCGTTTCGTGAGGTTTTTGAAAAAAGATATGTCAAATTAGTTTGTTAAAAAACATCCCCGTACTGGACGCGAACAAAAAAATGTACCCCAGAACGCTGGGGTTATGCTTTTGGACTACGTCCACCCTTACTGGCCAAATTGCCGAGCGCCAGTCTGGTAGCGTCCACGAACCAATCCGGCAACTTGACTTCATCGCTGTCAAGCGTTGCATGAACAGCCTCTCGTAACTCCGGATGTTGCTCAAGTTCTTTACTAAAGGCTTCCTGAATCATTGGCCGCGTATACTGTCCCGGCCTTCCCTCGGCCTTCATCCGTGTGATCATGGGAACGGCCACCTGCCAGAGGGGGAAAGCATCTCGTAATTCCTTGATTCCTTTGCCTTCTCTGGCCTTCATCGCGTTGAATTGTGTTTGCAGGGCCTTGTTTTCGTCCATCAGGCGGGTAATATCGGCTTTCTGACGGAGGGATTCGGCAGTAATTGATTCAAGTTCTTTGTCTTTCTCCGCCAGCAAGGCGAATTCATTCGCTGAAATGGGAGTTCTCACTTTTTGACGGATATTTTCATAATCGTCGATATCCAGGCATAATGTGCGTCTGCCTATATTACGCTCAAAAACATCCCGTGCCGACATGGCCAAGTTACGACCAAAAACATAGAGGTGCGCTTCTATTTCTGTTTTTTCATTTTCCTCGGCACGAAATGGAGTACGCGCGATAAAGACCGGCAGTTCATGTTTACGGACAAAATCAACTTGCTCAAAAGGCTCGGGCACACCTAGTTCTGTCATGGCCGCGCGAAATTCTACAGCTTTTGGAAGTGTTGTTACAAAAGTCCAGTTCAGTTTTCCTGACAGCTTGATAATAGGCCAAGCAATACAGGCAGCCATCACCGCTACAGACAATATCAAGTAAATAGTGCTGTCTGCTGAAGCTATGACTTCCAAGAATTTTGAAAAAATATCTTGCGTAATCACCCCGTCGCGTAATGCTTTTTTAGCAGTATTGGTAAAATGGATCGTTTCAAACCAGTCCGCAATACGAGCTATCGCCAAAAGGCATATCACATACACGGCAATGGAAAAAAATTTTTGGAAGATGCCGCGCTGAAACGCGTTAAGCCTCGTCATTGATGGCATTACAGATTTATGTTTTTTCCTCAAGGCGTTCCTCAATTTCTTCAACGGATGGCAGACTGGATTTCAAATGTTCAGGCAAGGTGCGAGTAATTTCGTATGACGAAATGCCGATGGGTTTATTCACATCGCGTAAGGCATATTCCGCCACGACTTTGTCCGCCTTTTTACAAAGAATAAGGCCAATTGTGGGATTATCTTGTTCTGTTTTCAAAATGTCATCTATAACAGAACAATAAAAATTTACTTTCCCTGTATATTCCGGATGGAAGTCATCGTTTTTCAATTCAATGACGACATAACAATGTAATTTTATATGATAAAATAGCAGATCGATATAAAAGTCTTTATCACTCACGGGGAGATGATATTGTCTGCCCACAAAGGAAAATCCGGCTCCAAGTTCCAACAAAAATTTTTCAATGTATCCGACGAGGCCGGTTTCCAGTTCCCGCTCACGGAAAGGTTCTTCCAGAGTAAGAAAGTCGAAGATATAGGGGTCTTTCAGAGTTTCTTGGGCCAACGCTGATTGTGGAGCGGGCAGATGCGTGGCAAAATTTGTTGTCGCCTTGCCTTGGCGGGCATAGAGGTCGCTTTTGATTTGAGCGGCAAGCCAATCATGGCTCCATCCGTGTTCAATGGTGCGTTCCATATACCACAAACGGGCGTTGTGATTTTTCACTCCCAAAAGCATGGCGTTGTGCGCCCAAGGCAACAGGACAACAAGCGCGAGCATGCGGTACTTCCCTTCCGGTAATCGGGCCAACGCCGTTGACCCGATTGGAGAGCTTCCTCCTTGAGCAATTTGGGCCAACGGCGTTGGCCCAAATTGTAATCTCCTGTATTCATTGTAAAAAGCGAACATGCGTTTAAGGTTCCTCTCCGAAAAACCTTTGATTCTCGGCAAATCATTTCGAATATCACGCGCAAGCCGTTGGATGATTTTGGCCCCCCATCCTTCAGCTGTCCGCCGTTCCGCAATGATCCGCCCGACATCCCAATACAGGGCCAACAGTTCGGCATTGACGGCCATGGTGGCTCGAAACTGCCCCTGCCTGATACGCTCTGTGATTTCGTTCAATAATGCCGGATAGTCCATCATATCCCTTTATGTATTGCGCCCTGCCGTCATTCTAAACCCGTAGAATTCGACCGGTTAAAATTCGGATTCCACTATGCACTTTTATAGGGCCGATTGCCTTTGTTCCGGCAATCATGCCAGAGGGTTGAACGATCATCAAGACACGGATGCCTTCTTTTTCCGCACCCTGGTTTCCGGCGCGGCGGCGGAAGGTTCCTTTTGCTCTCCAGCCTCGCTGAACAGCGTCCCGGCCAAGTCGGACGCCTTGCGCAGGGCGTCGTCGTGCAAATGGGCATAGCGTTGGGTCATCTGCGGACTGGAGTGGGTGAGGAGTTTTTGCAGTTCGTACATGGACACTTTGCCGGAACTTGCCAGCCAGGAGGCAAAGGCGTGGCGCAGGCCATGCAGAGGCCGGAAGGTTTCCGGCAGCCCGGCCCTGGCTCGTACCCGTTTGAGCAAAGGACTGAGATTTTCGCGCGGCCTGTCGGCATACTTGCCGGGGAACACATAGGGACCGGTGGTGCGGCTCACTCCTTCCAGAACGGCACGGGCCTGGGCGTTCATGGGAATGATTTCCGTTTTTTTCTTCTTGGCAACGTCACCGCGCAGAGTGATGAAGCCGCGTGCAAAATCCAGATCATCCCATTGCAGGTTGAGCAGGGCGCCTCGGCGCATGCCGGTGAACAGGGCCAGCCTCACCAGGGAGGCCATGTTCTGATCCGCTTCCTCGTCCAGAGCTTGCAGGAGCTTTTTCGCCTGCTCTTGAGTGAGATTTTCCGTAACCCAGTTGTCCACGGTGGGCATGGAAATATGGAGTCTGCCCGGTAGATATTCCACATAGCCTTTGCGCAGAGCGAAATTGAGCAGGCGCTTCACCAGGGTCAGCACATGCTTGACGGTCTGCGGAGCCTTGCCTTCCTTCTCCAGCTTGGCGCGGAGCTTATCGATGTCCTGCACGGCGAGTTCGGGTATAATTTTTGTGCCGAGAACAGGCGCGATATGCCGCTGAAAACGGATACGGTCATCCTTGATGGTTCTGTTTCCATCCTTCACTTCTTCAAAGAGGCTCCAGAGGCGGTTGATGGAATAGCGGGCTTTTTCGGCGGCCTTGGCGGCGCGGGCGGCGCTTCGCTTCTCCTCGTTGGAAAGCTCCTTGCCTTCCATGCGGACTCCCCGGATGCTTGCCGCCTTGGCGGCGGTCATGTTGTCCCGATACTGGCCGCCGACTTTTTCCTCAACAAGTTTGCCCTGCTTGCGATAGCGGATATAATAGACTTTCTCCATGCCGTACCCGCCCGGACGGGGGACTTCCACATAGAACACACCCGCATAGCCCACAACCGGATTCCTTTTGCGGCTTGCCATATCGCTCTTGACCTCGCTTGTTCTGATTTGCCCCACACCTATGGGGGAAAATAGGGTTTAACCAGTTGACAGCGGTCAGTTTAGCCGTCGTCACCTGCCCCACACTATGCCCCACATCCGGCATAAAGTCCAGTCGAAGTCAGCGGCTTTTCATAGAAAGGAATCGCAGATAATATCTTGAATTATATAATTTAATAAAAGTGGGGCAAAGCGGATAAAGTCCCAAGTATCGGCCTTTCACGCCGTCAACAGCGGTTCGAATCCGCTTGGGGACGCCAAATTTGGGTAGTATAAAGCCCGCCAAGGACCGATAATCCTTGGCGGGCATGGCTTTTAGCAAGGAATGTTACTCCATATTGCCAGATATAGACCGCTTGCATCCACCCGAAAATTGGGTATAATCTTGGGTATCAAACGCCGGTGAAATTCCGATACCCAAACGGAGAAGGCTTGAACGGCAATGGCTAAGGCGTGATGGGTATCGGGAGGATAATCCGGGCAAGGAGTCCCCCCATGCTGAACGATACCCTGATCAAGAGTCTGAAACCCGCTGCAAAGCCCAAGAAGTATTTTGACGGCGGCGGCATGTTCCTTTTCGTTGCCGTCAACGGCAGCAAGCTGTGGCGGATGGTCTATCACTTCAACAAAAAGGAAAAACTGCTCAGTTTCGGGGAATATCCCGCAGTTTCCCTGAAAGCGGCCCGCGGCCACCGCGAGGAAGCGAAGAGGCTGATTGCCGAAGGCATAGACCCTGGACTGCATAAAAAGAACCTTCGGGCCGCGAGGTTGGCTGAAGAGGCCAATTCCTTCCGGAATATCGCCTTGGAATGGTATGAGAACCAGACCTGCCACCTTTCGGCAAAGCACCGGGGCCATGTTCTTTTCAGGTTCAAC
>JAISOT010000106.1 GCA_031275465.1 Desulfovibrio sp. | reverse complement strand
ACGGCGATTTCGTCGCAGTCGGGATATTTGGGGCAGTTTACGCAATCCGCCCAGATTTTTTGCGGCAGGACGTCTTTTTCCACCACGGTGAAACCAAGGTTGATAAAGAAGGCTTCCTGATACGTCAGGGCAAAAATCTTTTTCAGATGCAGCGATTCGCACTCGCCGATGCAGGCCTCGACAAGACGCCGTCCCAAACCTTGGCGATGCAATTCATCGCGCACAACCAGAGAGCAGATTTCACCCAGGTCTTCCCATATCGGCGCCAGCGCGCAACAGGCCACGATGTTTCCTTCCGGTGATTCCGCCACAAAAAAGTTGCGTATGTGGCTGTAAAGGTAGATAAGGGCGCGCGGCAACAAAAGGCCCCGCTGCGCGGAATGCAGCAGAAGTTCATGCATTGCCCTCACATCGTTCTGATGGGCCTTGCGTATGGTGTACCGCTTCATCAAGATTCAGTGTTCAAGAAGTTTGTTGATAACCAGTTTCAAGGTTGTCCTGTCAAGAATTCCCGGCTCTGAAATCATCAGCAGGCCGTTTTTGGCGTAAAAGGCGTTGTGCGGGATGCCGCTGACGCGGTAGGCGCCGGTTATGTCCCGACCGGCCATGTATACGGGGTAGTTTATCCCCATCTTTTTGACGAAGGATTCCACGTTATCGGGTTCTTCATCCAGGGAAAGTCCGATAAATATGACGTCCTTGCCGGCGTATTCGCGGACAGCGCGGGAAAGTTCGGGAATCTCCGCCCGGCAGGGGGGGCACCAGGTGGCGAAGAAATTGATGGCGATCACTTTGCCCCTGTTCCTGGCCAGCATGTCCGCAAGACTGTTCAGGTCAAGTCCGGCGGGAGGCAGGGCAAAGGCGGCGCAGGGCATGAGCGCGCTGACTATGAAAAACAGAAAAAATTTTTTCACGGCTGTTTCCCCATTTGATCATGCCTGCAAAAGATTTTTTGCGGCGCGCACGGCGCTCACCGCGTCGACGGCATAGGCGTCGGCGCCGATGGCTTCAGCGAAAGCCTGCGTGACGGCGGCTCCCCCCACCATGATCCTGATGGGCAAAGCGCGTTCCCTGACAAGACGTATTGTGTCTTCCATACGTACCATGGTGGTTGTCATCAAGGCCGACAGCCCGATAATATGCGCATTGTGCCGCATTGCGCAAGACACAATGGCCTCGGCGGGCACGTCCTTGCCCGCGTCGATCACTTCAAATCCGTGGTTCCCCAGCAAAAGCGCCACGATGTTTTTGCCGATGTCATGGATATCCCCCTCCACCGTGGCCATGATCACGACAGGACGCGCTTTCGCGTCCCGCTGGCTTTCCAGAAGCGGTTTCAGGCGCGCAAAGGCTGTCTGCATGGTTTCCGCGGAGCGGATAAGCTGCGGCAAAAAATATTCGCGGCGTTCGTAGCGCGCCCCCACCTCGGTGATGGCCGGAAGCAGCGTGTCCCGCATCAGCAGGAAGGGTTTTGTTCCGTCAGTGATCTCCGCGTTGAGAAAATCCAGCACATTTTCCTTGTCGCCGTTCAGCACCGCCTCATAGAGATTCGCGCTCGCGCGGTTTTTGCCTGTGCGCGCCGTCTGGCCGCCTTCATGTTTCCAGGCGGCGTAGGAACTGATGAAGGCCGCCGCGTCCTTGTCGTCCCCCTTAAGCACGGCGATAGCCTCCACCGCTTCCCGCACGCGCGGGGCGGAAGGATTGGCTATGCAGGCGTTGAGTCCGGCCCCCGCGGCCAGCGACAAAAATGTGGCGTTGAGCAGATCCCGCGCCGGCAAACCGAAAGAAATGTTGGACAGGCCGATTACCGTCGGCAGCCCTTCCCTGCGGCACCATTTCGCCATTTCCAGGCATTCTCTGCCTCCGTCAGCCGCGGAGGACACGGTCAGGGCCAGTATGTCGACCAGGATCAGGCGTTTGGGTATGCCAAGCCGCTCAGCCCGCGCCATCAGTTCCTCAATGATGCGCATCCGATCAACGGCCTTGCGCGGCAACGCCGCGCCCTTGAGAGGCAAAAGAATAAACGGCGCGCCGAAATTTCTGCACAGCGGCCCCAGTGCTTCCATGCGTCCCTGCTCGCCGTTGACGGAGTTGACGAGAAAGGAACCCGGGCACCAGGGCAATGCGGCGGCTATGGCCTCGGCGTTTGAAGAATCCAGCGAAAGCGGATGAGGCAGTCGCGCGGAAAGAAGGCGTACCAGTTCCGGCAACAGACGGGCTTCATCCGCCGGGGAAACGCCGGCATTGACATCCAGCACGCGCGCGCCCGCGGCCGCCTGCTCATCCGCCAGATGCAGGGCTGTTGTGAAACAGCCATCCCTCAACTCCCGGGTCAGAATTTTTTTGCCCGTCGGATTGATGCGCTCTCCGATAATGACAAGCGGTTCATCCGCGCCGATACGCACCAGATGCGAGCGGCTTGTCAGACTGACGGCGGCTCGCGGCGTCGCGGGGGCGCTTTGGCAATGCGTACTGCGTACGGCGAGCGCCAACGCGGCCAGATGCTCCGGGCCCGTGCCGCAGCATCCGCCGAGCACGCGTGTGCCCTTTGCGGCGAAGGTTGCTGTTTTCTGCGCGAATTCTTCCGGCCCCAGGGGAAAAATCGTCTCGGCGCCGCGCAGTTCCGGCAGGCCGGCGTTGGGCTCGGCCAGGACGGGGCAGGAACAGACGGACAGCATTTCTTCAATGACCGGGAGCAGCTGCGCGGGACCGGCGCTGCAATTGGTGCCGACGACATCCACGCCCATGTTCTGCATTGTCTCGGCAAAAACGGCGGGTGCGGAACCGGTCAGGCTCAAGCCCTGCTCAAAGGTCATGGAAACCATAACCGGCAGGTCGCATTCCCGCCGCGCCGCCACAACGGCGGCTCTGGCTTCAGCCAGATCAAACTGGGTTTCAATGAAAATCAAATCCGCTCCGCCGGCGGCAAGTCCTCCGATCTGCCGGGCAAAGGCATCAATGCACTCTTGCGGTTCAATTTCGCCCAGGGGTTTTATAAAGTGTCCCGTGGGGCCCACATTTCCGGCAACAAAACAGGGTTTTCCAACTTCGCGTCCGGCCTGACGCGCTATCTCAACCAGCTTTTTGTTGACGGAAAACACGTCCGCGGTTTTCGGCAACTTGTAAGGATTGCCCCCAAAGGTGCAGGAGGTTATAATATCCGCGCCGGCGTTCAAATAGGCTTTATGAATTGTTCGCAGCAAATCGGGATTCGCGAGGCAGAACATTTCGGGGCTCCGGCCTGCCGACATCCCGGCCTTTTGCAGCATGGTCCCCATTGCGCCGTCAAGCAAAAGGATCCGCCCCGATGAAAGATCCTGTCTGAACGTCATGGGCCTTGCCTGCGGCGTGGTGGAAACAGTTTCCTGTTGTTGCTGAAAAGCGTTGAAAAAGATAAGTTAAAACGATAAGATGTCATATGCCGTTTTTTCGGATTCAGAACCTGATTTATACTAATTATATCCAGTTTTTATATTTGCACAATAGCCGCAATTTACCGTTGACGATGCAGATTTTGCCTTTGGTGCGCAAGTATGATGAGAAGCAAAAAAAATAGCAAGGCGGACGCCGGGCCGGCGGTTGAGGTCATGCCGCCGGCGCAGGATGCGCCTGAAGACGAGGAGGATGTGTTCAATCCCTCGGATATGGCCCCTGAGGACAGTCTTGCGGCGGATGACCTTGCCGGCGCGGCCCTGCCTGTTCCCGCCGGTTCCCGTCTGCCCAGACTTGCCGGCGACAGGGACAGCCTGTATTTGTACTTGCGCGAGGTAAGCCGTTTTCCCCTGCTCACGCCGGAAGAGGAGCATGAGGCGGCGTTGCGCGTTCGGGACCACAACGACCCGGATGCCGCTTTTCGGCTTGTTTCTTCCCATTTGAGGCTTGTCGTGCGCATTGCCATGGATTTTCAGCGCCGCTGGATGCAGAATGTGCTTGACCTTGTGCAGGAGGGCAACGTGGGGCTGGTGCGCGCCGTCAACAAGTTTGATCCGGATAAAGGCATAAAATTCTCCTATTACGCCTCCTTCTGGATCAAGGCGTATATTCTCAAATTCATAATGGACAACTGGCGGATGGTGAAAATCGGGACCACGCAGGCGCAGCGCAAGCTCTTTTACAATCTGAACCGGGAGAGGCAGAAGCTGATCGCTCAGGGCTATAATCCGGACAATGCGGCTCTCTCCAAAAAATTCGGCGTCAGTGAAGAGCAGATTGTGGAAATGGACCAGCGCCTTTCTTCCAGCGATGTTTCCCTCAACGCGCAGGTCGGGGACGAATCCGGCGCCACGCGCATGGATTTTTTGCCGGCCTTGGAGCCCGGCATAGAGCACAGGCTGGCGTCGGACGAAATATCGGGTATTGTGCGCGAACGTCTCAAGGTCATTATTCCCGATCTCAACGAAAAGGAACTTTATATTTTACGTAACCGCCTGTTGACGGACGAACCGGTGACCTTGCGCGAGATCGGCGAGAGGTATAACATCACAAGAGAACGGGTACGGCAGCTCGAGGCGCGGCTTCTGGAAAAAATCCACGATCATCTTGCCGGAAACATTACCGATTTTTCCGATGCCTGGATACAGACGTAACTTGATGGAAAAAGAGATGAAATCCAAAGCGATTGTCCTGCTCTGCGCGCTCCTGTTGGCGGCGTTCTCGGTATCCTTTCTGGGGTGCAGCGGCTGCGCCGGCAAAAAAGCGGACAAGGCCGCTTCCGCCGCCGAAGCGGACCGGCCCGACGGGGCCTTGCGCGCCCAGGGACAGGGGGATCGCCCGCCGGAAACGTTGTCCGCGTCTTCGGAACTTTCTGCCGAGGCGCTCGACACTTACGCCTATCTGGTTTTCGCTTCATGCATGTATGATGAGGATGAAAAGGGTCTTTTTGAGGCAAGGGAATTGATGAGGCAGGCCAAACTTCCGGCAAAAGCCTGGATGGAGGGCGGCGTATGGCTTTTGGGGTTGAGATCGCCCCACGCGGTGCCTTTTCTTGAAGATGCGCATGCCTTGTGGCCGGATGACATATCGCTCAATCTGCTCTATGCGGAGGCGCTGATAAACGGCGGCGGCGCAGAGCGGGGCATCGCGGTCATTCGCGCGTACCTGCAGAAAAATCCCGACTCTCTGGACGCGCGTCTTGAGCTTGCCCTTCTTCTTGTCAAGAACGGGGAATTCGTGGAAGCGGAGGGCCTGCTCAAATCCATTCCGGCAAAAAAGCGGACGCCGCTTGTCAACTATTATTTTGCAAGGGCATTGATCGGCATGCAGCGTCAAACCGAGGCGCTGCCTCTGTTGCAGGCCGCCGTCAAGGAGCAGCCGGATTTTGTGGAGGCGCTTGCGGAACTGGCCTTTGTTTACGAACAGCGTTCAAATTTGCCGGAGGCGCGCAAAATTTATGAACGTATTCTTAAACTTGAGTTTGCTTCACCGGATGTGTTGTTGCGTCTCGTCAACATTTCCCTCCAACT
>JAISOT010000084.1 GCA_031275465.1 Desulfovibrio sp. | reverse complement strand
TTTCAGCCACGGAACTCTCCACGGAATTGCGCGTCACATATTTTCTTGCCAACCGCCAGAAACGCATCCTGAAGGATTCCTTCAACTCGGCCCAGTCGCGGACAGGCTTGCCCACAAGTACGGCTGCTGAAAACCTGCTGTTGGACACCCTGCGGGATCTCGTCAAACCCGTGGCCCGCAAAATTGTGCAAAGCGTTGAAGGCAAAAAATAAGAGCTTTCTCTGTCTCGTCCTGTGCGTATTCTTTGCCGGCGCAACGCGCGCAGGCTGCGGTGAAGCGCCGCCTGCCCCCCGCGACGCGGGGCTTGACGTAGCGGTTTTCACGGCGGCTGAACGATTGGCAGAATTTCCGCACAGTTCCCTGGCGTCCGCGTACGCCAGGGCCCGCGCGGCTGCCTGGCTCAGCGTCCTGGACAAGGCTGCCGAGCAACTGCCTGTCCGGCGTGATCTCCGTTTCGTTTCCCTCACCCGGGAGAACAGGCTGGCCCTGGCCGCGCATATATATGCCGCTGCGGCGCAGCCGCCCGAACCGCGAGCGGGTCTGCCCCATGTTGTTGTTGTCCTGCAACCGCGCCTGACCCTGCCGGAGGATACGGCCTTCGCCCTGCGCAGCCCCGACCTTTTGCGGCTCTGGCACATGGTGATTGGGGAAACCCGCGCGGCCCTGAAAAAGCCGCCGAACGGCGATACGCTGCCGGACAAAAGTTCTGGGGACCCTCTCATGCCCGCCCCCGGCCCGCAGCCTGAAGCGGATTTTTCCGATGTTCAGATTGATGTTCAGGCTGACGTCCTCAGGGGGCTCTGGCAGGTCAGGGAGGCTATTGCGCCAACGCGGACGGGCATGCTCGTAAACGCCGATGCCCTGCCGCTTCTGAAAAAAGCGGCAAGTCTCGCCCCCCGGAGCCCTGCGGCGCGTCTGGCGCTTGCCGAAGCCCAGTTGCAGCAAGGGCTGCCGGAACAATGCGTGCAATCGTGCGGAGAGGCCCTGCGCCTGAAACCGGATTTGTACCGCGCCCGCTATGTTCGCGCCCTGGCCCTCATGCGCCTGCGCCAGTTCGCCCTGGCCGAGGGCGATCTCAATGTCCTCATGGCTGTGGGCATTCCGGCGGAAGGGACGGAAATGGCGGGGCGTTTGCGCACACGGGGAGCAGTGCGGCTTTTGCGCGGCGACTACAGGGGAATGTGCGAGGATTTTACCGCGGCCTGCGGTCTTGGGGATTGTGAGGGGCTTGCCGGGGCCCGCAGCCAGGGGCGCTGCCTCAGCCCAAAGGGCGCGCAATGAGCCGCCGCGTCATTCTCAAGGTATACGGCCATATCCGGCCGGTTTCGGACGAGCTGTATGCCGTTCTGGACAAAATCTGCGCCGGTGCGATTGCAGACGGCCAGGACGAGCCGGTGCTCCAACGTGAAAATGAGACGGCCCGGATCAGCTTTGAAGGCATGTATTTTCCTGTGGAAGAAATCCTGATGGCCCTTGCTCCGCATCTCGGCCCGGAGCACAAGGGCAGGCTGGACGTGCTGGATATTGAAAATTGGCGCCTGACACGCCACGTTTTTGACGGCGGCCTGCGCGCACACAGCGCCAGTCTGAACAACGTGCTGGATTACGCCGGCCTGTAGCGGTTGACACGCCCCTTGCGGGCGGATATGGAAATTCATAATGATTGACCTCAAACTGGTGCAGAAGCAGCCGCATATCCTTGCCGGAGCATTGGCGGACCGCCATTCGGACATTGATGTTGGGGAATTCCTTGCCCTGGACAAACGCCGCCGCGCCCTCCTCGCTGAAGTGGAGGCGATGAAAAACCGGCGTAACACGGCTTCCGGGCAGGTTGCCGCCCTCAAACGCGAAGGCAAAGATACCGCGGCCATGCAGGCGGAGCTGGGCGCTCTTTCGGATCGCATCAAGGCGCTGGATATGGAGGCAGGGCAGGCCAGGGCCGATGTGGAGGCATGGCTGATGCGCGTGCCCAATATTCCGGATGGCAGCGTGCCCAGAGGCAGGGACGAAACGGCGAATGTGGAGGTCAGACGTTGGGGAAGACCGCGGGTTTTTGATTTTTCGCCCGTCGAGCATGGAGACATTGGCGTGCATCTGGACGGCTTTGATTTTGAGCGCGCCGGCCGGCTGGCGGGCAGCCGTTTTGTGTGCTTCCGGGGCTGGGCAGCGCGGTTGGAGCGGGCGCTTGTCAACTTCTTTCTGGATCAGCACGCCGCAAATGGATATATTGAGATAAATCCGCCGCTTATCGCCAACAGCGCCACCATGACGGGCACCGGCCAGCTGCCGAAGTTTGAGGAAGACCTCTTTGCCCTGCGCGACAGGGATCAATACCTGATTCCCACGGCCGAAGTGCCGCTGACCAACTTGTACGCCGGAGAAGTGCTGGACGAGGCGAGCCTGCCGCGCGCCTTCTGTTCCGCCACCCCCTGTTTCCGCGCGGAAGCGGGCGCGGCCGGCAAAGACACGCGGGGGATCATCCGCATGCACCAGTTCACCAAGGTGGAAATGGTGCGTTTCGCCCATCCCGAAGACAGCTTCAACCAGCTTGAGATCATGTGCGGCCATGCCTGCCGTCTGCTGGAACTGCTGGAACTGCCCTACAGGGTCATCACCCTCTGTACCGGCGATATGGGATTCAGCAGCGCGAAAACGTATGATGTGGAAGTCTGGCTGCCCGCGCAAACTGTCCACCGCGAAATCTCCTCCTGCTCCAACTGTACCGATTTTCAAGCCCGGCGGGCCAACATCCGCTTCAGGCCCCAGGGCGGCAAGGCCGCGTTCCTCCATACCCTCAACGGCTCCGGGCTGCCCACGGGACGCACCATCGCCGCTATTCTGGAAAACGGCCAGCAAAAGGACGGCAGCGTGCGTTTGCCCAGGGCGCTGATACCGTACATGGATGGCCTGGAGGTCATTGAACCGCCGAAACAGCCGTGACTCCGCCATTTTCCGAAGATGCCGTTTTAGCCCGCCTTGCGCGGCATTTCCCCAACAGCCATGATTCAGTGCTTTTCGGGCGCGGCGACGACGCGGCCGTCATCGCGGCGGGCGGACCCCTGTGCGTCAGCAGCGACCTTTTTCTGGAAAACGTGCACTTCAGGCGCAGCTACTTCGCCCCGGAAGAAATAGGGCACAAGGCCCTGGCCGTCAATATCAGCGATATGGCCGCCTGCGGCGCGAAACCGCTCGGCTTCACGCTCTGCCTCGGGCTGCCCCCGTTTACCGGCATGGCGTGGCTTGACGCTTTTTTCAGCGGCATGGCCGCCCTTGCCAAACAGTGCGATTGCGCTCTCGCGGGGGGGGATCTGGCCGCCTGCGAACAAATTTGCATTGCCGTCACCATTTGGGGAGAATCGGCGGCCAACGGCCTTATGCTGCGGCGGGACGGCTGCAGGCCCGGCGACGTTCTCTTTGTTGCCGGCATGCTTGGCCTCGCCCGCGTGGGGCTGCGCGTGCTGGAAAAACAGGGCCGGGAAGCCGCCCGGTTCTGGCCGGACGCCTGCGCGGCGCACCTGCGCCCCCTGCCGCTGACGCAGGCGGGGCTCGCCATTGCCGGCCTTGCGGACGCGGTTCGCCCGCCCGCCGTCATGGATATTTCAGACGGCATCGCGCGCGATCTGCCGCGACTGCTTCAAGGTCAGGGATCGACACGAAAGCTGGGCGCGGCCCTTCATCTGCCGCAGGAAGCCCTGCATCCCGAAGTGCGCCGTTTCGCGGCGGAACAGGGGAGAGATCCCGTAACGGAAGCCCTGCTGGGCGGGGAGGACTATGCTTTGCTGGGCGCGTGCGAGCCAGCATCCTTTGCAAAAATTCAAAAGGCTGTTCACGGACTTGCGCCCATCGGCGTTGTCATGGAACGGCCGGAAATCACCGCCAACGGCAAACCGTTCAAGGCCACCGGATTTGACCATTTCGCCGCTGATTGAGCATTTTTCGAAGTTTTCGCGCGCTGCCCGGGAGCGAACGGGGGAAAACGGAAAAGTCGGCGTGCGCTCCGCTTCCGGAACCTGAATCAGGCCTTCCGCTTGAAGATCCACACGGCGACCGTAACGGCGACAAGGCTTATTACAAAGATTTTTCCCAGATTGACCGCCGCGGCTGCCGGCGTGATGTCTTTGAGAAAAACCCCCTGGCATATCACTATGAAGTGCCTGAGAGGGTTCAACTGGCTCGCCTGCTGCAAAAAAGCCGGCATGTTGTGAATCGGCGTCACAGCGCCGGAGATGAGTATGCTGGGCACCCCCACGGTGAAGGCTCCCAGAAAGGCCTGCTGCTGCGTTGAGGAAAGGGAGGAGACCAGCAAGCCCAGCCCGCCGGAAGCGGCGGCAAAGGCCAGCATGGCCAGATAGAGCAGAGGAATTGATCCCGTAAAGGGCACGCCGAACCCGAAGACCGCAATCAGCAGAAAAACGGTGCCGTGAACAAGACTGATCAGGCAGCCCGGCACAAGTTTGGCAAGGGCTATTTCGGTCGGGGCGGCCGGCGACACCAGCAACTGGTCAAAGGTGCCCACCTCCCGCTCGCGGGCGACGGTCAGTCCGGTGACGACGAGCCCTATCATGAAGCCCAGCATCCCGATAAGATTCGGCAGAAAGTACCATTGAAACTCCAGATTGGGATTGAACCAGCAGCGCAGGCGCACGTCAAGCGGGGGCGCGCCGCCCCCTGTTTTTGCCCCGGCCGCTGCCCGGGGGGTACTCAGGCTGATCTCGTCAACGATGCCGCCAAGGTAATAGGCGGCGATCTGAGCGGCGTTGGAACGCCTCCCGTCCAGAATGATCTGAAAGTCAGCCTCAAGGCCCGCTTCGATCCTGCGGGAGAAACGCGTATCAAAGACAAGCGCAAGGAGAACGTCCTGACGTTCCATGGCGGGGCGGAGAGCATGTTCGCCGGGCAACAGGCGGACGCTTCTGAATGTGGGCGAGCCCTGAAGTCTGTGAATGACTTCGCGGCTCCAGCGGCCGTTGTCATGGTTGAGCACGGCCACATCCACATTGCGTACCTCCATGGTGGCCGCCCAGCCGAAAATGACGATCTGCACGAGCGGCGGCACAATAAGCAGTATCCGGGCAATGCGGTTGCAGAAAAGCACCAGCAGTTCCTTACGCGCGATGGCCAGCATTCGCCGGGAAATGAGAAAAATGTTTTCGGCGCGGCGGCTCATACATCCAGACGCTTGACGAGATTTTTATATACAAGCAGCAGCAGAGCCGCCGCCAGCAGGCCCATGACGAGCAGACACGGAAGGAAAACAGCCCAGATGTCGCCCGCCAGAAAGAGCGTGCGCAGACAGACGTTGAAATAGCGCGCCGGCAAAAGCAGGGTGACGGCCTGCAGCGCATACGGCATGCTGTTGATGTCGAACACAAAGCCGGAGAGCAGCAGCGCTGGCAGAAAACCGGAAAAAAGCCCGGCTTCGGCCGCCGCGAGCTGGCTGCGTATTGTCGTTGAAATAAGCAGTCCCTGCCCAAGGGCGCTCAACATAAATACTGAGGAAAGCAGGACAAGCGCCCATACGGAACCGCGAAACGGCACATCAAACAAAACCACCGCCGAGACGGCGCAAAGCAACATGCTGAACATGCCCATGCAGAAATAGGGCACAAGCTTGCCGAGCAACAATTGCAG
>JAISOT010000056.1 GCA_031275465.1 Desulfovibrio sp. | reverse complement strand
CTCGCCGGGAAAGCCCACAAGAATATCCGCCCCGAGCCCCATGACAGGCCAGATTCTGCCCAGCGCGGCCACAGTTTCGGCCACGCTTCGCGCTGAATAATGCCCGCGGCCCATGCGCTTGAGAACGGCGGGGCTTGCGTGCTGCAGGGAGACGTGAAGATGCGGGCAGACCATGCGGCTTGCCGCAAGGCTGTCCAAACCGCGTTGCGTGAGTTGCGGGGGGGCGAGAGAGCTTATGCGGAGACGGGCCTTGCCGGCGAATTCGCCGGCAAGCTCCGCTTCCAGGGTGTTCAGCAAATCCCAGAAATCGCCGGATTCCGGATTGTCTTGGCCGTACTGGTGCAGATTTACGCCCGAGAGAATGATTTCGGCGTACCCGGCCGTGAGCAGACGCCGGACTTCCGCCAGAATTTCCGATGGGGGGCGGCTTGTCGCCGGGCCGCGCGTATACGGCACGACACAATATGTGCAGCGGTGCGTGCACCCGTCCTGCACCTTGACCACCGGCCGCGTCCGTTTGAACGCGGCTATCTGAAAGGGAGGAAAAGGAGCGCGCGAGGCGGCGGCCATGCCCTGCTGGCTTGCGGGCAGCGCCCTGGGATCTGCCAGAAGCAGTGATTTTTTTCCCTGCGGCAGAAGAATGTCCGGCACGGCCTGGATTGAGCCTTTGTGCGGCTTGTGGCGGGGAAAAAATTGTGCAGCGCAGCCGGTGAGTATCAGTCTGGCCGAAGGGGCGGCGCGTCTGAGACGGAAGACGGCATTGCGCGCGTCGCGTTCGCCCCTGGCGGTAACGGCGCAACTGTTGATGCAGATGACCTCCGCTTCTTCCGGGTTTCCGCACTCCACGCCGCCGATGTTCCCCCAGGCTTCGCGCAGGGCCTGGCTTTCATACTGGTTGACTTTGCAGCCAAACGTCACAATACAGAATTTCCAGAAGGGGGCGCTATCGCCCTGTGGCCGCCGCTTCATCCACAATCCAGATCAGATCGCCGCCCGACGGGCGCACCAGCTGAGCGGGCAGGGTCGGCTCCGAGAGCAGATTGAGGCTCTGGGAGAGCACGCCGTGCTTTTCCCTGCCGTTTACGAGAAACATGCAGCAGCGGGAGTTGTTGATAACGGGCAGGGTGAGCGTCAGGCGGTCCGCCTTTCGTTCCGGAACGTACTGGTCAATGACAAGGCGTTTTTTTTCGACAAGGGCCGGGGAATTCGGGAAAATGGAACCCGTATGTCCATCGTCGCCGATGCCGAGAAGCATGAAATCAAAACGCGGCAGTTCATGATCCTGCAGGTTGAAATCGTTGCGCAAAATCTGCTCATAATGGACAGCCGCCTGGACAGGATTTTCGTCCCCGCGCATCCTGAAAAAATGGGTGGCCGGAACGCGGCTCAAGAACTCGCGCCGGGCAAGGCCGTAATTGCTGTCCGGATGGTCCGGGCCGACACAGCGTTCGTCCACCCAGAAAAACGTCATTTTGCCCCAAGGCAGACGCTCCGCCCAGTCGCTTGCGGCGAGCAGGCGGAACAGGGGGATGGGCGTGTGTCCGCCGGACAGGGCTATTTTGAACACGCCGCGTTCCTTCATGGCCTCCTCGCAGGCGGCGGCCAGAATATGGGCCGCGCGTTCCGCCATGGCGGCCGGGTCTTTATGAATGTGTACCGAAAGGTGTATGGAACGGCTTATGGCCTGCATGGGAAACTCCTCTTCCGTCCAGAAAAGCATTTACTTCATAGGGCGTCAAGAGGATATTTGGATATTGTCGACAGGGGAAAGTCGGAGAGTGACGCGACTTGGCATGAACGCCGGGCAAAAACCATTGTTCCCCGGTCGAAATAGCGCTATGCTGTATTCGGCGGTCACGGGAACGTATGCATGACAAGGATTTTTCCGGCTGGGGGGCACATGTTTGCTCGCGCCTTTTTTTGGGTCATGGTATGCTCTTTTCACGCAGCCGCGCCGGCTCTGGCGCGGGAGGGGTACGTCGTGCGCGTGGAAGATGACGGCGCGGTTGTGGTCAGTGAAAGCCGGGTGTTGGATGAACCGGCGGAGAGATACCTTTTTTACGGGGTGGAGGTGCCCACGGCGCGTCAGCCTTTCGGGCCGGAATCCCTGACCTGGCTTCGCGAGAAGCTCCCCCAAGGGGCGCGGATCAACGTGGAGTCCGTTTCCAGGGACAGAGCGGGCCATTTACGCGCCCTGATTCAGCTCGGCAGTGATTCGATAAATTATCAGCTTCTTTACCAGGGCTTTGCCTGGGTCAACCGCGCGCAGTGCAGGGCGGTTTTTTGCCGACGCTGGTATATCCAGGAACATCAGGCCGTTGTGGAGAAGCGCGGCCTCTGGAGCATGCCGATGAGCACGCCGCCGTGGCAGTGGGGTCGCTAAATGAGTGAACGTTCGCACATTCTGATTGTGGATGACGAAAAGAATTATCTTTTGGTGCTGCAGACGCTTCTGGAAGATAAGGGATATACGGTAACCGCCGTCAATGATCCGGAGACTGCGCTGGCCTTTTTGGACGAGAGTGAAGTGGATGTTGTGGTGACGGACATGAAGATGCCCAAGGTCTCCGGCCAGGAAGTGCTGCAACGGGTCAAGAAAAACTGGCCGCGTATTCCCGTGCTTGTCATGACGGCTTTCGGTTCCATTGAAAGCGCCGTCGAAGTGATGAAATTCGGAGCGTTCGATTATATCACAAAACCCTTTTCGAACGACGAGCTTCTGCTTTCCGTCCACAATGCGGCGGAACTCTCGCATGCCCACAGGCAGTACCGGCTTCTGCAGGAGGCCATGGAAGACAAGTATGGCGTGCACAAAATTGTGGGACGCAGCCGCGCCATGCGCGATGTGCTGGTTATGGTTGACCGTGCGGCCCCCAGCCGCTCCACGGTGCTCATCACCGGCGAATCCGGAACAGGCAAGGAACTTGTGGCCCGCGCCATTCACTATACTAGCCCGCGCAAGGACAAGCCCTTTATTTCTGTAAACTGCATGGCGTTGAATTCGGGCGTGCTGGAAAGCGAGCTTTTCGGGCATGAAAAGGGTTCATTTACCGGGGCTGTCGCCATGCGCAGAGGCCGTTTTGAGCAGGCTGACGGCGGGACGCTTTTTTTGGACGAAATAGGCGAGCTGACGCCGGATTTGCAGATAAAACTTTTGCGCGTGCTCCAGGAGCGCCGCTTTGAGCGCGTTGGCGGCAGTGAGCCTGTTGAGGTGGATATTCGCGTTGTCGCCGCCACAAACAAGGATTTGACGGACCTTGTGGAAAAGGGGCTTTTCCGCGATGACCTGTTTTACCGTCTGAATGTGGTACAGATTCCCCTGCCTCCGCTACGCGAACGGCGTGAAGACATATCGCTGCTGGTGGCGCATTTTGTGGAAAAGATCTTGATGGAAAACAACATGCCGCCGAAATCTTTCACCCCCGAGGCGCTGAATTATCTCACCGGCTATGAGTGGCCGGGGAATATCCGCCAGCTTGAGAATGTGGTGGAGAGCTGCCTTGTGCTGGGGGCAGAGGCGCTTGTCGGCGTAGATGCTCTGCCGCCGGATATCCGCGATGAGGAGGCGCAGTTCAAAAGCGCCGTGGATTTGCTGCCCGTGCAGCTGGATCTGGCCGACACGTTGGAAAAGATTGAGGCGGCCCTTATACGCCGCGCACTTGTGCGGGCTGAGTTTGTACAGGTAAAGGCGGCGGAATATTTAGGAATTTCCAAGAGTCTCTTGCAATATAAACTGCGAAAGTACGGTATCACAGGCCACTGAAGCCGGCCATGAAACGCGCTATCCTGTTGGCGGCCTTTGGCGCAAGCGATATTCAGGGGCAGAATTCCCTGAGAAACTTTGATGCGCTCGTGCGCGCGCGTTTCCCGGGAATACCCGTGCGCTGGGCCTACACTTCCGTTGTGCTGCGGGAACGTCTTGTTCTGGCGCGGCAAAAGAGCGATTCCACCGTCAAGGCGTTGCGGCGGCTCGCTTTCGAGCGCTTTGAGGAAATCGTCGTACAGCCCTTGCAGACCATCGCCGGAAAGGAATATACCGAATTATGCGCCGCCGCGCAGGAGGTCGCCCAAAGCGCCGGCATCGTCTGTCGAACCGGGAAACCCCTGCTGGCCGCAAATGACGATGTGCGTGAGGCCGCGGCGGCGATTGCGCGGCATCTTCCGGAAAACCGCCGCCCCGCCGAGGACGTGGTCCTGATGGGGCACGGCGCGCGTCACGCGGCAGTGGCGCGGTACGGGGATCTGGCCAGGGCTGTATACGCTTTGGACAACCGTGTGCATGTGGGTGCCATGAACGGCGGAGCGGCGCTTGAGGAAATTCTGCCCAGGCTTTCGGCCGCGCGTGTCTGGCTCATGCCCCTGCTTTCCGTTGTGGGACGCCATGCCCTGCAGGACATGGCCGGAGAGGGGGAAACATCGTGGCGTTCACGTATTGAAGCCACAGGCAGGACCTGCATGCCCGTATTGAAGGGAATGGCGGAATACGCGGGATTTGCGGAAATCTGGCTGCGCCATCTTGAGGGAGCCGCCAAATTGCTGGACTGGCCGGCAAATCGCGTCTGATACATAAAAACACGGGAATTGCAATTTCAATCTCTCACTTCGGGGTGGTTCATGCGTAGATATCTCGCGGCAATAGTGTGCCTGGTCTTGTGCGTGGCAGGCTGCGTTTCGGGCGCCGCCAAAACAGCATCTCCGGATGCGGCAATGCCGGAACGCGTTGCGGCAAGTTCCACCGGCGGTGGGGCAAATGCCTTCAATCCCTATATGAATGCGGCGTTGCCCAACATGCGTCGTCTTTCCGACGCGGACGAGCAGATGGTCAGGCAGATGGGCGCCAACGCGCATCGCATTGAAGGCGAGGCCGCCTACCGCCAGCGCTGGCGGGAAGAACTGTATCCCGTTGTCTTCGGCGATGCCCGCGCTCCGCACGAAATCCTTGTTTTGCTGGATTTTGCCGAACCGCGGAGTGAAAAAATATGGCAGACGGTTGTGGAGGCGGCGCGTTCCTTTTCCCCAACGCGGGAAAAAATTGTCGTTTTTGCCAACAGCCGGGAAAACTACGGCACAGACCTGATGGGTTTTGCCATATGGCTCACCTATTCACGCCAGGGCGGGGCCATGCCGTGGCTCAGCCATGCCCTGGCGCGCTGGAATGCCGTCAAAGCCGAGCAAAAGCGCGTCAGGGGGCGCGCTGTTCCGTTTAACAATGAATATGACGCGACGGCCCGCCCGAGCGATTACCCCATTTTATACACCTACATGGAAAAACTGCGTCCTCCTGTTCCCCCCGGAGAGGAATTGGCGGTGTCGAAATACTGCTATGAAGCGGGGAACGTAAATTTGTACCAGGCGATGCAGGTGAGCGCATATTATGGCGTTACATCCCTGCCGGCCGTGATTGTGGACGGGAAGCCCCTGGCCTCGCCTTCAGCCGGGGCTATCGCGCAGGCGCTGAGATAGAACGTTGCCTATACAAGCAATGGCCGAAAAGGCATCCAAATTTTCAGATGGCTGACTTTCAGGCGATGGGCATTCAGATCTTTCTTCCGTTCAACGTTGTTTCCCCTTGCACAAAGGCTACATCCAACACGGAAAGGGACGCGCTCCGCCCAGGCGTCTCCACCGCCTGCAGCAAAAGGCGCGCCGCTTCCCGCCCCATCTGCTCGGTGGGGATATTTACGGTGGACAGTTTCGCGCAGATCATGTCCAGCAGGGTGATGTTGCCGAACCCGATGATCTCCACATCCTTGGGGACGGAAAGACCGTTGCATCGGCAGAATTTGAGCACTCCCAGCGCAGTTTCATCGTTGACGGCAAAAATGGACAGGGGCGGATAGTAGTTTCGCGCCAGCGCCTCCATGGCCGCGTAGCCTTCCGCGTGGCCCATGCGGGGAATCTTGTATACATGAGCCATAGCCTTGCAGCCGGGCCGGTTTTTCTGCACTGTATTCAAAAAGCCTTTGCAGCGCAGAATGCTCATGCTCTGATTCTGCGGCCCTGCAATATGTATGGGCATCCGTTCCGGGGCAAGCCGCGCGGCCGCAATTTCACCCCCGTGCAGGTTGTCCGCCACCACCGCGGTAAATGTTTTCTCTTCGACATGATTGCCGATGAGTACAACGGGCTTGTCCCCCTGTTGCAGCTCTTCCAGATGGCTCAAGTCCTGGCTGCAGGGCAGGACGATAAGCCCGTCTACGCCTCGCGCGGCCATTCGGCGGGCCTGAACGCTTTCCTGCACGGGGTCGTCGCCTGACTGGGCCACCCAGAATGAATACCCGCGGGGTTTCATCTCGCCTTCTATGCCGGCGAAAAGCGTGTTGAAAAAAGGATTGTTGAAGAAATTAATGATCACGCCTATGGCGCGGGTTGCAGAACCGCGCAGCGCCTGCGCGGCCGGGCTTGGCGAATAATTGAGTTCTTCGGCCAGACGCCGGATCTGCTCCCGCTTGGCCGCACTGATGTTGCCTTTGCCGCGCAGAACCAGCGAAACTGTGGTTGGCGTGACGTCAGCCATTTCCGCCAATTGCCGTATAGTGATATTTTTCTGTCGAATCACTTTTGACCCGGCTCTTCAAAAAAAGCGCGCCTGAATGCTTGACAGTCTTTTCCAGTTTGATTTAACGTTAAACCAAAGTAAGGGTACCGCCAATTCTGATTCCGGGAATTCAAGGATACTGAAATTCTCCAAAGGAGACAATATGAAATTTTCTTTTTCCCCTTTGATTGATCCCAGGGGCGCGCAATCCCGCCGTTGCATCGACCTTGCGCCGCGTCCGGATATCGGGCAGTTGAAAAAAGGCCCGATTTTGTTTTATGACAACACCAAGCTGGATTTTTGCAATTACGCCCAATCATTCGCGCGGATCAAAGAGCGCCTGCTGGAGTCAGGCGCCGGCAACTTCATTGATTATCGTGAAACTGTGCGCGGCAAGGACAGCGGGCAACTGCGCGCCTATGCCGCCATGCTGGCCAGGGAAAAGCCTGTCGCGGCCATTACCGCTCTGGGCGATATGGGAACAAGCCCGGCGACGGCTGTCCTCTCCATCGCATTGGAGGGATTGGGTATTCCCACTCTTTATGTCACCGCCCCTCCCGGGCATGATCTGGTGCGGGCTACGGTTTTTTATCGCGCGGGCCGGCTTTGCCTGTGTCCTCTGGATATCTATCAGGCCAGCAGCGCCGGGGAGGTGCGCGCGCAGGTTGACGCGCAGTGGGACAGAATATGGCGGGCTCTTGCCGGATCGGAAGAGGAGGTAGCCGCCGTGGCGGATCTGCGGTTCACGTTGGACAATCCCGCTCCGTCTGAAAATCTGCGGTTGCGTCTGGAGCAGGAAGTTTTTGCGGACGGCGGCGAGTTGGAAGCCGGAATCGGGGTGGAAGATGCCACGGATCTGTTTAACGACCTCCATATCGGCGACGGCCTGCCCATAGTGCCGCCCACCGAACGTCGGGTGGACGCCATGTTTTCTTACTGCCCTTTTCCCCGCGATATGCGGCTTGCCAGACAGGTTGGGCCTTCCGGGCGGGACATAACCGTTATGGATGTGGCCGTGGCCGCAGTCGCGGCCGGCTGCAAGCCACGTCATATGCCCATACTCATTACCGCCTTCAAGGCCCTGGCCCATCCGGCCTACAATTTTCTGCAATCCGTTACGACTTCGCATCCGGGAGGCAATATGATCCTGGTCAGCGGGCCCCTGGCCGGAGAAGCGGGCATTCACAGCGGCCAAGGCTGCCTGGGGCCGGGATTTCCCGCCAACGCCGTCATAGGCCGGGCGGTGAATCTGGTGCTGATAGCGGCAACCCGCTCCGTGCCCGGCTATGCGGATTTGTCCTGTTTTTCCTCACAGGCGGAATTTACATACTGCTTTGCGGAAAGTGGAGACGGCCCTTGGAACACCATCAATCAGGAACGCTTTGACGCGGCGACCACAAGCGTTTACGTGCTCAAGGCCGAGCCCCCGCACGACGTCATCGACTTTCTCAGCGTCACGGGCGGCGATCTGCTGGATACTTTTCTGGACAGCTGCACCACGCTCGGCTCCAACAATTCCTATATTCCCGGTCCGCTGATTCTGCTGTTTACCCCTGATCACGCGAAACTCCTTCACCGGGACGGTTATGACAAAGAGCGCATCCGCAACGCCGTCCACGCGCTGGTACACCATCCGGCGCCTATGGTGCGCGGCAGGGGGCTTGTGCCGGTACGGCCGAAGGACTTTGCCGATCGGCATCCCATGCCGGTCACGCGCAGTCCGAAGGATGTGGAAGTCGTGGTGGCCGGCGGCAGGGGAGGACACTCCTGCGTCATTCTGCCCTGGGCCCTGCACAGCGAGGGCATAGCGGAAGCGGTTCGCCTGCCGGACGGCAGCGCGGCCTGCTCGTTGGAACAATTCAAAAGCGGGACATGAATGTTTGTTTCACGCGCGGGAAGCCCCGGAACCCCGTGTGTGTTCAACGCAAAGGAGATCGCCATGCGGGATCTGGCAAAGGAACTCGTTGTGACGGGCCTGTTGGCGACAATAGCCGCAACGTGCCTTGCATCAATGCACGCAACGGAACGGCCGGTCCTGTCCTTTCAATACTCCAGCGGACTTTCTTTCAGCACGTTGCCGAATCTCTACGGGGGGCTTTTGCTTCTTCTCTGCCTGATCAATGCGGGCAAGGCCGTCTGGCTCCACAAAACGTCTGCTCCCGCGCCCGTAAAAGAAAAAAAGGCGGCCTTCCGAGCCGTCGCGACAATTTTTTTGCTTTTCCTTTTTGTCTCCCTGCTCGGCAAAATGCCGTTTGCCGCCTTGTGCGCCGTTTTTCTTTGTTTGCTTTTTTTTGCATACGGCAAGAGAAAACCGCTGCAAATCGCCTGCATTGGTTTGGGCGGAGCGGCGGTTCTGCATCTGATCTTTGTCACCGCACTGGGTTTGCGGCTCTGAGGGAAGGCAGGCATGTTCGAGAATATTTTCATGGGATTTGAACATGTTCTGACGTGGTACAATATGGCCATGATCTTTGCTGGTACGGCGCTGGGCATTCTGGTGGGAGCGCTGCCCGGCCTCAGTTCTCCCATGGCCATGATTGTGCTTCTGCCGCTCACGTATTCGTTTTCCGGCCTGCCGGCCCTGCTCATGATGATGGGAGCCTATGTGGGCACCAAGCTGGGTGGCTCGTATTCCGCCATATTGCTGCGTACGCCGGGCACGCCGGCCGCTGCCTGCACGGTGCTCGACGGACATCCCATGGTGTTGCAGGGCAAAGCCGCGCAAGCGCTGGGCTACGCTACCGTGGGTTCCGCTCTGGGCGGGCTTATGGGCTGGCTGGCCGCAAGCCTTTGCATTCCCGTCATCGCGGGCATCGCCGTCAAATCCGGCCCGGCCGACATCGCCCTGATCGGGCTGGCCGGACTGGTCATGGTTTCTTCCTTTGTGCGGGGCAGCATGCTTAAGGGACTTATAGGAATGCTGCTCGGCCTGCTTCTCTCCACAGTGGGTCTGGATCCGCAGGACACCACGCCCCGTATGACCTTCGGCATGGAGGAGCTTTTTGGCGGGATAGATTTTTCCGCCGCCCTGGTGGGCTTTTTCGGCATCGCCGTGGTGCTTTCCGATCTCCACCGTATAGAAGAGGGCGCGACCCGCATCAGGGAAAAAGTCGGTTTGGCTCTCCCCCCTGTGCGCGAACTGTGCCGACGCTGGAGAGCCATAGCGATTGGCGCGTTCTACGGACTTTTTGTCGGCGCGGTACCCGGCGTGGGCGCGGAAGGTTCCACTTGGCTCGCCTATGCCACGGTACGGAAAAATTCAAAAAATCCCGAAAGCTTCGGCACAGGGAATCCGGACGGCATCCTGGCCCCGGAATCCTCCAACAACGCGGTCACCGGCGGCACCATGCTGCCCATGCTCACGCTTGGCCTGCCCGGCGACGGTTCCACGGCTATTATGCTGGGCGCTCTCCTGCTGCACGGCATGACGCCCGGCATCACCCTGATCAAGGAATCGCCCGAAATGGTTTACGGGCTTTTGGCCGGACTCGGCGTGGCGCATGTGTTCATGTTTCTGCTGGGCACACTGGCGATTCGGCCTTATATCGCCCTGTTGCAGAATGACAGGGCCTGGATATTTCCTTTTGTGCTCATCATGGCCATGGTGGGTTGTTTCGCCGGAACAAACAACCCGTTTCCCGTATTGTTGGCCGTACTTTTCGGCATCCTCGGCCATCTCATGGAATTACGGGATTTTCCCATTCCCACAGTGGTGCTGGGCGTCATTCTGGGCCCGATCATTGAAGTCAACCTGCGTCTGGCTCTTTCTTTGAGCAACGATGATTGGTGGGTATTTGCTGATACCTGGCCCCGCAAAATCATCCTCGCGCTTATTTTGTATATTATTTCCAAGGAAATTTTTCTGGAATTGAAAAGGATGCGTCTTCAGTCACAGAACAACCCAACCGTAACTCCGTGAGAGGGATAAGATTATGCGGTTCGCCAAATACTGCTTGTTCGCAATCGTCGTCCTGCTGCCCCTTTTGTGCTTTTCTGCGGCGAAGGCCGACTATCCGGCGGAAACCATCCACATCATTGTACCCTGGCCGGCCGGAGGCGGCACGGACAACATAGCCAGAGCGTTTGCCGCTTCGCTGGAAGCCGCCACAGGCGCAAGCGTCGTGGTCGACAATGTTGTGGGGGCAGGCGGGGTTACCGGCACACTGCAGGCGGCCAAGGCCAAGCCCGACGGGTATACCCTGCTGCTGCAAGGCTCTTCTGATATTTCAACGGTGATGGTTTTTCAGAAAACGCCCTTCACGCTGGACGATTTCGATTTTCTCTGCGCCTTTTACAGCACTCCTACCTGGGTTGTCGCGCATAAGGACAGGGGCTACACTGACTTGAAGAGTTTTCTGGAGGCGGCTGACAAAAACCCCGGCAAGTTGACCATGGCCTCGGCCACGCCAGCCGGCGCGCAATTGCTTATGGCGGCCGCCATCCACGGATATACCAACGGCAAGTTCCGCATTGTGCCTTATCAGGGCGGCGGGCCTTTCCGCAAGGGCATGTTGAGCAACGAAGTGGATGCGGGAGTCGTTCATTCTCCAATAATGCTGCCCGAGGTGAAGGAGGGGATAATACGCGTATTGGGGACGGGAGCTCCATTGGGCAAGATCAACTACGATCCTCTGCGAAAGACGAAGACGCTCAATGAAATGGGTATTCCTTTCGAAGTGGGCATTACCCGCGGCATCCTTTTGCCCAGGAATACCCCCCATGAAGTCAGGGCCAAGTTACTGGAAGCCAGCAAAAAGGCCGCGTCAAGCCCTGCTTTTGCGGAATTTGGCGCCAAGTTCGGCTTCAGCCCCGTTTGGATGGAAGGACAGGATTTTCGCAAGCTGCTTGACAATGAAGTGAGAACGTTCAAGGAAATCAAGGAAAAATTTGTGGATACACAGAAACGATAGCGCAGTGTTATGATGATAACCGAAACGGCCGGATACCTTGCTTCGATGCCTCGGTTCCGGCCGTTTCCGCTCATTTTTTGTACGGCGAGATGGCCCGCAGCTTTTCTATGACGCCGGGCAGGTGTTCAATCACATAGTCCACTTCTTTTTCCGTTGTATAGCGGGAAAGCGAGAGGCGCACCGAGCCGTGCGCGTAGTTGAACGGCACGCCGATGGCCCTGAGCACATGGGACGGTTCCAGAGAGCCGGAAGTGCACGCCGAGCCTGAGCTGGCGCATATGCCGAGACGGTCGAGCATGAGCAGAATGGCCTCGCCTTCCACATTCTTGAAGGCGATGTTGGTGGTGTTCGGCAGGCGGTTTTCCGTATCGCCGTTGACCATGCAATCCGGCACGCGGGCCACGATGCCCTGCTCAAGTCTGTCGCGCAGGCGCGCCACTTCTATGCGTTCTTCCTGCAGGCGCTGCCTGGTGAGTTGCGCCGCCATGCCGAGTCCCACGATGTAAGGCACGTTTTCCGTGCCGGCCCTGCGTCCGCCTTCCTGATGCCCGCCCCGCAAAAACGGGCGAAAACGAACGCCCCTGCGCACATAGAGCGCGCCGATGCCCTTGGGCGCGTGAATTTTATGCCCTGAAAGGGAAAGCATATCCACCGGCATGTGGGAAAGGTCAATGGGAGTTTTGCCGACGGCCTGCACCGCGTCGGTATGGAAAAGCACGCCGCGTTCCTTGGCGGCTTCGGCCATGCGCTGTATGGGATAGATGTTGCCGACCTCGTTGTTGGCAAACATGATGGAAACCAGGGCCGTATCATCTGTGAGGGCCTGCAGGTATTCATCCTGGGCAAGCCGTCCGCCGGCGTCCACGCCCAGGTAGGTGACGCGATAGCCCTGACGTTCCCAGTGCTGGGCCACGTTGAGTATGGCCGGATGCTCCACGCGGGTGGTGATCAGGTGTCTTTTTTCCGGTTGCGTTTGCAGCGCGGAACAGATGGCGGTGCTGTCGCTCTCCGAGCCGCAGGAGGTAAAGATGATTTCTTCGGGTTCGGCGCCCAGAAGGGCGGCCATGTGTGAACGTGCCTGGGCGAGCGCGGAAGCGACCTGCCCGCCGAAGGTGTGCATGCTGGAGGGATTGCCGTAGAGATCGCGCAGATAGGGCAACATGGCCTCCAGCACTTCCGGCGCCACGGCGGTGGTGGCGTTGTTGTCAAAATAGACGGTGTTCATGCTAGATTTCCTCCACAACCAGGTCCGGCTCCACATGTTCCCGTAAAAGCCGCTCCACCAGATTGCGGATGGTCACATCGCTGGAACGGCACTGCGAACAGCGCCCGCGCAAGCCTACCACCACACGGCGGCCGTCCACATCCACCAATTCAATGTCGCCGCCGTCCGCCGCGAGCTGGGGACGTATCTCTTCATCAATTATTTTAAGTATTTGCTGCATTCTCTGCACATTTGTCAAGCGTGGCTTTGGCTTGAGTTCCGTGAGAGGTTTCTGTTTGAGTTCCGTCGCGAGTATCTGTGCGATTTCGTCCTGGCAGTCGCCGCATGCGCCGCCGGCTTTGGTGTAGTTGGTGACTTCCTCAAGCGTTTTGAGAGCGTTCTCCCTGACTGCGCGGATGATCTGCGCGTCCGTCACGCCAAAGCATTTGCAGACAAGCCTGCCCTCCTCCTGGGCATGCGGCACGGGCGGCTCGCCTTTCCACTGGCGGATGGCGGCCTCCAGAGCTTCCTGCCCCATAACCGAGCAGTGCATTTTTTCCTTGGGCAGCCCGCCGAGCGCGCCCGCGATGTCCTTGTTCGTCAGTTTGAGCGCGTCATCCACCGTTTTGCCCTTGATCATGTCCGTCAGCACGGAACTTGAGGCAATGGCGCTGGCGCAGCCAAAAGTTTCAAAACCGGCGTTTTCAATAAACCCCTGGTCGTTTACTTTCAGATAGAGTTTGAGCGCGTCGCCGCAGGCAATGCTGCCCACCTCGCCTATCGCGTTGGCATCCGCCAACGGGCCGGCATTATGCGGATGCAGAAAATGGTCGTGTACAGCTTGTGTGTAATTCCACATGGTGTTCTCTCCCTGAAAAATATGAGAAACGATTACGCCTGGCTTGTAAAGCCGAAGGGCGTTTCCTGATAAACGTAATAGTTGAGCCAGTTGCTGTAGAACAAATGGGCATGCGCCCGCCATGTCATGCGCGGCAGGGCCGCGGGGTTGTCGCCCGGGTAATAGTTTTCCGGGACGGCGGGGTTCAGGTTTTTTTCCAGATCGCGTCTGTATTCGGCATCCAGAGTGCCGCGGTCGTATTCCAGGTGGCCTGTCATAAACACTTGGGCGTGGTCCGCGCTTTCAAGCACGGCAAGACCGGCCTTGTTGGATTGCGCGAGAATGCGCAGCTCCGGAACCCGGCGCGCGTCCTCTGTGAATATTTCCGTATGCCTTGAGTGTGGAGAGGCGAACTCGTCGTCGAAACCTCTGAAGAGGCGGCATTCAGGGCAGAGCACGGAATGCGTGAAAACGCCGGAAATTTTCGCGGGCAGGTCGCGCTTGGGCAGTCTGTAAAAATGGTAGAGGGCCGCCTGGGCCGCCCAGCAGAGGTAGAGCGTGGAGTACACGCGCCGTGAGGCGTAATTCATGATGTCCAGGAGTTCCTGCCAATAGTCGACGTTTTCAAACGGAAGGCGCTCAACGGGCGCGCCGGTGACGATCATGCCGTCAAAACGGCAATGGCGGATTTCCGCAAAGGTTTTGTAGAAACGTTCCAAATGGTTCTGCGACGTATGCTTGGAGACATGTTCGGCCGTACGCAGCAGGGTTATGTTGACCTGCAGGGGAGTATTGCCGAGCAGGCGCAACAGTTGGGTTTCCGTGGCGATTTTTGTGGGCATCAGGTTGACGATGGCGATTTCCAGCGGGCGTATGTCTTGCGTGTCAGCGCGGTCTTCCGTCATGACAAAGATGTTTTCGCCTTCCAGAGCTGATCTTGCCGGGAGGTCCGCGGGAATTTTTATCGGCATGGATGATCCTTTCCAAAATTTTCAGATACTAAAATAATCATGTTTTTTCCCTTGGCAAACGCCGTGAGCTGTTACGGACTCCGGTCTGCAAAATCCGCCAGGCATAGGGGATGGCCGGGTCATCCGGGGGAAGGCGCTCGCTTTCAGCGGGATCATGGGGAATGTCCGCACAGTTGCAAATGAGAGCCGTGCGCTGTCCCAGCGCCGCAAAGCCGTACCATACCCCGCAGGGAATGCGTAGCAGGCCGTAATGTTCCGGGCGCCCCAAAAAGCGTTCCAGCACTTTGCCCGCGCTGGGGGAGTTTGCTCTTCCGTCATAGAGCACGATTTTCGCCCGGCCGCCGGGCACGGTGAACAGCTGCGTCTGGCGGCGGTGGCGCTTCCAGGCCTTGACCGCGCCCGGTTCGGCTTCCGAAAAATAGACCTCGCCGAAGCCTTTGGCAAAGTCAGGCAGCAGGGGAGAACCCTGCCGCAGAAAATGCAGCACCGGCCCGCCGTTGGCGGGGATCACCCGTAACGGCAGAAACAGCGCCCCTTCTATGCCTGTATTCTCCACCTGGGCCGTATCGCCCACCGCGGGCTGAATTTGCGGCATGACCTGTACCTGCGTATCCAAATTCGTTTTTTACCGGCGCGCCCAGGCAAGACCGCGCTGCCCGGCCGCGTTCTCATAGGCGGCGATCTGTCCCAGGGTAAAATCCAGAATGTTTCTGGGTTGTTTGCCGCCCTCCCCCTTGTAGAAATAACGATACCATTCGGCTGTGTAGCGGATGGTTTCATCAAACTGCAGGGTCGCTTTCCAGTCAAGATGGACAAGCGCCTTGTCGCAGCAGAGTTTGAGAAGGGTGGATTCCTTCATTCCGGCCTGCGCGGCTTTGTCCGTCTCCACGCGAAAGCCGCGCCAGTAGCGCGCCAGAGCTTCGGCAACTTCAGCCACAGTGTTGTTGAGCTCGGCGGCCGGCCCGAAATTGTAGGCCTCACCGCGGGGATTGCAGGGATGGTCCCGGTTGTCGAGCAGACGCGCGCCAAGCCACAGATATCCCGAAAGGGGTTCAAGCACAAGTTGCCAGGGGCGGGTGGCCGAAGGGCTTCTGATGACCGCGGGCCTGTTCTGGCTCCATGCGCGCGCGCAGTCCGGCACAATGCGGTCCGCCGCCCAGTCGCCGCCGCCTATCACGTTGCCGGCGCGGGTTGTGGCGCAGGCCGGCCCATCCTGAAAAAAGCTCTGAAAGTAGGAGCGGGCGATAATCTCGGCGCAGCCCTTGGATGCCGAATACGGGTCACCCCCGCCGAGATGGTCGGTTTCCCGGTAGCCCCAGATCCATTCATCGTTGCGGTAGCATTTGTCCGAGGTGATCAGCACAAGCGCCCGCAGCGAAGGACAGGTTCGCGCGGCTTCCAGCACATTGAGGGTTCCCGTCATGTTCGTTTCAAACGTTTCCGCCGGAGCCTCGTAGGATTTCCGCACAAGGGCCTGCGCCGCCAGATGGAAAATCACCTCAGGGCCAAAGCCGCGCATGGCGCTGGTCAGGGTCCGCCGGTCACGGATGTCGCCGCGCATGTCCTCAATGTGCCCGTCGAGGCCCATGGCCGTGAAGTGCGAGGGCCTGGTGGGGACATTGTCGGCATAACCGCCCACCGCGGCCCCCATGCGCAGAAGCCAGGCCGCGAGCCAGGAACCTTTGAATCCCGTATGGCCGGTGACAAAAACCCTGCGTCCCCTGTAGGCGTTGGCGAACATAAGTTTTCCCAGGTTAGTTTTTCAAATCCAGAAAGCCTGGCCGGAATTCCAGAGTTCGTTCAGCTGGATGGAATCCCGCAGGGTGTCCATGCACTGCCATCGTCCGGGGTGCGCGTACATGGAAAGCTGACCTTCAGCCGCCAGCCGCTGCAGGGGCTCCTTTTCCAGATCGCAGGACTCGTCTTCGCTCAGGTAGTCCAGAAACGCGCGTTTGAAAACAAAAAAACCGCAGTTGATGTATTCGTCGAGCAGAGGCTTCTCTTCCCAGGAAAGGATTTTTCCGGCCCCGTCGGTGCGTACCGTGCCGAAGCGCGACGGCATGCGCACGCCGGTAAAGGTGCCGACTGTCCCGGAATCCTCGTGGAACTTCAAAAGCCTGTTCAGGTCAACATCGGCAAGTCCGTCGCCGTAGGTCACCATAAAGCGGTCTCCGGCGATGTGTCTGGCAACGCGTTTGATGCGTCCGCCCTTGAGGGTTTCCTGCCCCGTGTCGCACAGGGTCACCCGCCAGTCCTCAATGCCAGTGGGGTGGGCGATGATGTCGCCGGTTCTGAGTTCCACGGTGAAGTCCGTATGGCGTATGTTGTAATCGTGGAAATACTGCTTGATGACTTCCCCCTTGTAGCCCAGCGGCAGAATGAAGTCCCTGAAGCCGAACCGCGCGTAGACGGACATGATGTGCCACAGAACCGGGCGTCCGCCTATCTCCACCATGGGTTTGGGTTTGACGGCGGTTTCCTCCCGCAGGCGCGTGCCTTTGCCGCCGCACATGATGATGACTTTCATGGTATCCTCGCTTGCAGTTGCTGCCCTATACTTATCAGAAGGGCAGATGGAAAAAAAGGCCTCCTTCGGGCTTTTTCGCGGGCGGCGGCGGGCGCGCCGAGCTAATTATTTTTAATAACTGCGGATCACGATTTGCATCCCGCGGGGATTCGTGCTACTTTCAAACCTGTGCGGCGCGTTTTCGCATTGGGGCATGCCCTTCTCCTCGCATACTATGAGGTGCGTATGAAAATTTTTCCACGTCCGGCATCCTTGTTGCCGTTGACGCTTCTTCTGCCGGTCTTCCTGGCGGCCTGCCTTCCGTCCGGCCCGCAAAAAACGCTCAACGCCATGGCCGAGGCATTGCAGAAAAAGAACAGTTCGGCCTTTCTCGCCTGTCTGGATTTGAAGGCGTACGCCTCCAACGAGATCGAAAATCTGACTCGCGACAATCAAGCGCTGAACTCGCTCAACTCCCTGGGCCGCATGATGGGCCTGGGCGGGAAAATGATGGATGATCTGCTCGGCAGCGTGCTGAATATGGAGTCGCAGTTGCGGCAGCGGTATACGCGCGGGGTCGGCACCGGCGAGACGGAAAATCAGTGTCGCGCGGCGCAGACGCCGGATTGCCCCTGGACCCCGGAGGCCCTGAAAAACGCGCAAGTCAGGGAATTGAGCGCTGATGCCGCCGTGGCCTCGGTAACAACGCAGGCCAAGGTGACAAGCTGGCTTGCCCTGCGGAAAAAGGGCGAACGCTGGCTTGTCGTGGGACGCGCCCCGCTGGAGGATTCCGCCAGGGCCTATGCCGCTGACAAGTCCGCGCCGTCGGAATCCGGATCTTCCGTGGCCCGGCCGGCGCCGCCCGCCCCGGGGCCGGAGAAAAAATCGGAAGACAAGCCGGCTTCGGACAGTGTGACGAAAATCTGACCGTTTTTGTCCGCTCGCCCATGATTGAAAACAGTCACAGGCGGCTTATTTTCGCCGTCTGCACCGCCCAGTTTTTCATGCCCTTCATGATGGCCGGGGTCAACACCGTGCTGCCCCCCCTGGGGGTGTCGCTGAACGCCAGCGCCCGGGAATTGAGCCTTGTGGGAACATTTTACTCTCTGGGCCTTGTGGTGTTTCAACTGGCGGCGGGACGCCTTGGGGACATCTGGGGCCGACGGCGCGTGTTCATGTGGGGCGTGGCCCTCTTTGCCCTTGCCGGAGGGGCGTTGGGTTTTGTCTCGTCTGTGCCGCTTTTTCTGGCATTGCGTTTCATGCAGGGTATGGGGGGCGCGCTTTTCAACGCTAGCGGGCTGGCCCTTCTCGCCTCGGCCTCGTCGCCCGACAGAAGGGCTTTGTATCTGGGGTTCAGCACCACCGCGGTCTATGCGGGCATTGCCTGCGGCCCGCCTGTCGCCGGATTCGTTACGGGGGCCTTTGGCTGGCGCTGGCTTTTTTTCGGCAATGCCCTGACCATGTTCGCCGCCTTTTTGATTATGAAATACTGCGTCAAGCTGGAGTGGCGCACAGCCGAGGGACAGCCCTTCGACTTGCGGGGATGCGCCGTTTACGCCCTGGCCATGACGGCCCTGACGTTTGGCGCGTCGGAACTCGCGCACCGGCCCCTCGTCGCCGGCCTGCTGATGGGTCTTTTTGCGCTTTTGCTGCCCTCCTTCGTCTTTTGTGAGCTGAAAACCGGCTACCCCTTGCTGGATGTGCGTTTTTTGGCGCGTCAGCGCGTTTTTGCCCTGTCTTCCCTGGCCGCTTTTGTCAACTACAGCTCCTTTTTCGGAATGGTGTTTTTTTTCAGCCTGTTTTTACAGACGGGGCACGGCCTGTCCGTTCATCGGGCAGGGTTGCTCCTGGCTGTGCAGCCGCTGGCCCAACTGCTTGCAACCCCCCTTACCGCGCGTTTGTGCATGGTTTGGGACGCCGGCAAACTCAGCGCCCTGGGTGTGGCCTTTTGCGGCATGGGTCTCATAGCGGCCGCTTTTCTGGATCTCGCCGCGCCGCTCTGGCATCTCGCCGCCGCGCAGTGCCTGCTCGGTTGCGGCATCAGCCTGTTTTCCCTGCCCAACACCACGATCATGCTGGAGAGCGCGGGACAGGATCACGTGGGGCAGGCGTCGGGTCTCACCGGGGCCATGCGCAACGCCGGCCAGCTTTTCAACATGGTGGTGGTCACCATAACCTTGAGCGTGTTTCTGGGGCATGACAGCGTGACCAGCGAAAACTTCAGCATTTTCCTGGACTGCATGCGCGTGGATCTGGTTATCTTCGGCGTGCTCAATCTGCTGGCCGTGGGATGCGCCCTGGCGCGTAATCGTAGTTAAACAAAGAGGTTGTATTTCAATTGATGTCTATTTCGCGGGGAAAATCGCCCGCCCAAAAAAACTCTAAAGTTTTTTCAGCAAACGCCGATGACACATGCGACGGAGAAAGGGCATGGCAGTGACCTCGACAGCGCAGCTGCGCATAATGCTGCAAAGGTATGAACAGCAGTTGCTGTCCGCCAGGCGGTTGGCGCGCTTGCGCGTCCGCAGGCGTCTGGCCGAGGGACTTGACCCGGAGGATCCCGATCCTTCAATAAAGCGCCGTCTCTTTGTGGAAAAGGCCGCGCGGGAACTTTATGAAACTTTGGTCTTTACGGGCAGTGAAAATCCTGTCATAGAGGACATACGCGCGGAGTTCGGCAAATTGCTCGGCAAGAGCGTGCAGTTCGCCTATCCTCCCGGAGAGCGGCTCAGCATTGTGGTTGAAGGGCCGGATGGCCTTGAGCCTCTCTCGGAGGCCGAGCGGCGCCGCACCCGGCATTTGTTGTGGCAGGTGACACGGCAGCTGGTTGAACAGAGTATGCTGGATGCCCCGGCTCCCGTTGTCCATCGGGAAAAGACCGCAAACCCGGAGGATGACGCGGCGCAGTCTCCCTTGTGAGAGAAAAAAATACAGGAGCGCAGATATGGAAATTCAAAATGCGAAAACCGCGCTGTTTGATCCCTATGCCGCCACTCTTGAGAAAAACGCGGAAACGCTGGCCCGCGCTTCCGCCGAGCGCGCGGACAGCGGCGCCTCCCAAGGAGGGGACAGGGTCAGCGTCTCTCAGGACGCCCTGCTCATGACCGAGGCGCGCCGTACGGCGCAGAACGCGCCGGACGTGCGCGCGGACAAAGTGGAAGAACTGCGCAGCCAGATCGCCAACGGCACCTACAAGCCGGATTCCCGCCTTGTGGCTGAAAGCCTGATCCGCGAGGAACCAGGCCTGTTCCGTTTCTGAGGCGGGGCGATATCTTTCAATGTTTTTTTCACGCTTTCCGTAAAAGCGTGAGGGCTTTTGTTCTGTCCGCCTTCTGATTTTTCAACTCCGGCGGGATGCGAATTAGTCCTGGCCCGCCGCATGCCATGCCTTCCGGTGTGCTTTTCTCCGCGCATTCCGGGCGGTTTGCTTACGCCTGAACGCGTTGCGCGATCCGCATTTAGAAAATATCTTGACAATTTCTAAAAAAGTGACGAAAATTAAAATTCCGGTGATTCCTGTTTGGTGATTTCGCGTGGAACATTGACTGGTTATAGGAAAGGGAGAGAAAATGCCCGGGAGGAGGTTTGTTATGAAACGCAGTATTGCCGTTCTGGCGCTTGTTTTTACTTTACTGGCGCCAGGCTTGGCCGCAGCGGAAGGCACGGGGATGTATCTTGCTCCAAAGTTCCTGATGTCTTTTCAAAACACGGGAACAATGAGCCGTTCCTCGTTTTTGCAGGGGTCGGGGCTGGACGGCTACAGCCAGTTCACCTTGGGGGGCGGACTGGCCGCCGGCTATGATTTTTGGCCGCAGCAGATGGTGCCTCTGCGCGCTGAAGTTGAATTCGCCTTGCGCGGCAACAGCGAAAAGGGCTGGAGCTCCGATGGCGCGGCTTTTGTTGCCGACGTCAAGGGCACATGGAACAATTCCACGCTGTTTGCCAATCTGTACTGGGATTTCCACAACAGTACGGCCTTGACTCCCTATGTCGGCGGCGGCCTCGGCATGGCTTTTAACTATACCGGCTATGATTTCTACGACAGGCAGACCAGCACAAAGCATTCCATGGACGACCACCACACCAATTTCGCCTGGAATTTGGGGCTGGGCGTCGCTTTCAGCTTCAATGACAACGTCGCCGTGGATCTCGGCTACCGTTTCGTGCATCTCGGCTACAACGAGGTCAGCACAACCGTCGGCGGGCGGAAGGTTGAAATCTCCAACGACCCCTACAACAACGAGTTTATGCTGGGACTGCGCTTCATGTTTTAACCTGGCCGCGCGCATCGTTTTTGTGCCGCCGCGGCGGCGCGAAAACAGAAATATTTGACAACCGGCCCTGGCCACAGGATTGGCGTTTTGTTTTGTGCCGTCCGAGGAGAGTGGCATGCAAGTGGAAAATCAGATTCCCAAAATCCCTTCGGTTTCCCAATCCCCCATGCTGGACAGGCTCCCCAAACCCTCGCCGAAAACGGCCGGCAGCGGAAAACTTGTTCTGGTGACCGTTGCGGCCTTGCTGCTGGTCGGCGGCGCGGCCTTCTGGCTGACCCGCGATGGGAAAACGCGCGACGCCTGGCGCGAGCAGGCGGCGGCAGTCCTTGACAGCCTGACGCAGGGGACGCCGCTGGCCTCCCTGGGCGATGCCCTGCGCGGCGCAAGGCCCGTGCCGCCCGTGGGAGGGGCCCAAAAGAGCGGACCCGGCGGCGCTGACGCTTCCGGCCGTGTTGTGCAAGGGAGTGTCGCCGCGCCGCTGGATCGCTCTTTGCCTCCGGAGCGAATCGCTCCCCGGGAATCCCCCGTTGTCGTTTCGCCCACGGCGCCCGCCGGGGCGAGCCCCCCGCCGCAGGCCGCGGCGCCCAGAGTGACCGCGGACACAACAGTGCGTCCTGACTTTATTGAAGATCTGGCCGCGTATATTGTCTCCCGCTACAGGCCCGGGCAAAGCCAGGGCACTCTTTCTCTCAGCGTGCAAGGGGTTAATCAGCGCTACGGCACGAGAATGACCGGCCTTGCGGGCAGCGGGCAGCAGGGCCAGGGCAACAGGGCGGGCATACTGCGTTACGTCTTTTCTCCCGCCATGATTCAGGGCCTGTACGGCCTGTATGTCGATCGTTTTCTGGAGGCCCTGCGGCAGCGCAGCGCGGAAAAATCCTTCACTCCGGAACAGACGCGGCAGCTTTTTGCGGCCCTTGCGGGGCGCAGCGTCATGCTGGCCGGGGGGCTGGAGGGTGTGGCCGCCCTGCCGGACTTGAGCGGGCGGCTGAGAAAACTGGAACAAGCTTCGCAGAACGTGGTCAGCGTGAATGCCGAGGTAATGCAGGTCGTTTTCGAGCTTGATCAACTGCGGGAGAACAAGGCCCCGCAAGCCGGCATCAACGAGGTGCAGGAACGTCTGAACGGTCTGAGCGCGCGCTACCGCAAGGCTCTGGATGAAAGGGAGACGGCGCAGCGGGCTCTGACAGCGGATATTCGCAAGGGCGGCGGACAGTCGCTGGATGATGACGCGCTGCTTTTTCTTGCCCATTGGGTGGAACGCCGTCTGCGCGACACGCAGCAATCCCTGGCCTCGGCGCGCAGCGCCGCCGGAGTGTTGCGCGATCTGGCGCGGCGTTGTTCGCAGCCGGACTCGCACCCCGCCGCGGCGAACGCGCCTCCCGCGGCCACGCCCGCCGGCGGACTGCCATAATGGGGCATCAGGCGCTGCTCTTTGTGGGCGGCACACGCAGCGGTAAAAGCTCCCTGGCTCTTCGCTGGGCCGAAAGCCGAGCCGGCGGACGCCTGTTTCTGGCCACCTGCGTGCCGGAAGACGCGGAAATGGCGGCCCGCGTCGGCAGACACAGGGCCGAACGCGGCCCTTCCTGGGAGTGTCTTGAGGAGGGCCTTGATCCACAGAAGGCGCTTGAGGCGTATTTCTCCTCACGCGGAACGGACGGGCCGGGCGTGATGCTTTTTGACTGCGCGAGCATGTGGATCGCCAACATGCTGCACGCCGGGCTGTCGCCGGACGATGGCCTCTCAAGAGTTGACGTGTTCATGGAATATCTGGCCGTGCTTGCTCTCCCTGTCGCTTTGGTCAGCGCGGAAGCGGGCCTCGGCATTGTGCCGGCCAATCCTGTCGGGCGGCGCTTTCAGGACACGCTGGGGCTTGCCAACCAGAGGCTGGCCCGCGCCTGCCGCGCGGTCATTCTTGTCAGTTGCGGTATGCCTTTGCTTCTCAAGGGCGTTCTGCCGGAAGAATTATGTTGAGATTTTTTTTCTGCGTTCCCGCGCGCGGTGGTTGTGTCGTTTTTTGCCTGCTTTTTCTCGCTCCGGGATTTGCCGCCGCGGCGGCGCACGCCGGCGATGCCGCCCTTGCGGAGCAATGCCCCGCGCAAATCGGCAAAGCCATAGACGACGCGGACGCGCCGACCTTTGAAAAGCTGGTGGACGTCAACGCCATCCTGAACGCCGCCCTCAATATCTTTTTGCGCGACCTTGAGGCCATGGAGGCGGCGGGCGGGATCCCTCCCATGCTGACGCTGCTTTTTTCCCGCGCCGCCATGCAGGACGTCGCCGGAGAG
>JAISOT010000225.1 GCA_031275465.1 Desulfovibrio sp. | reverse complement strand
GTCGCAGTTCCTGGTCATTGCCCTCTACCCGCTCTTCAAGGGCAATTTTTCCTTGTCGTTCACGGAGCTCGGCTTTCTGTCCTTTGCCTACCAGATGTGCGCTTCCGTCCTGCAGCCGGTCATAGGCCTTTACACGGACAAGCATCCGCATCCGCGCATTCTGCCGACGGGCATGACCTTCACTCTGCTGGGAATCGTCTGCATGGCCTTCGCCGCAAATTACGCTTGGCTGCTCGGCGGCTGCATCCTTCTGGGAGCGGGTTCGGCCGTCTTTCACCCGGAATCGTCCCGCGTGGCCTACATGGCTTCCGCCGGAAGATTCGGCAGGGCGCAGTCCGTCTTTCAGGTCGGCGGCAATATCGGTCAGGCCATCGGCCCCCTCATCGCCGCCTTCTTCGTCGTGACGCACGGGCAGCGATCTCTGGCGCTCTTTGCCTGTATTCCTCTCGCCTGCTGCGTAACGCTCATCTTTGTCAGTCGCTGGGTGGCGGAACAGGGCCGCGAAAACGCAAGGCGCCGGCAGGCCGGAACTCCCGCCGCGCCTCATCCGGCCTGGATGCGCGCCCTTGTCATACTCTTTGTCCTGATGGCCTCCAAGCAGGTATACACCGTGAGTCTGGCCAATTTTTTCACTTTTTATCTCATCAACAGGTTCGGCGTCAGCCTGGAGGCTTCCCAGGTCTATCTCTTCCTTTTTCTGGGCGCGGTGGCGCTCGGCGGCTATGTGGGAGGCCCTGCGGGCGACCGTTTCGGCCGTAAATGGGTCATCTGGTTTTCCATACTCGGCGCCGCCCCTTTTTCGCTGGCGCTGCCGTATGCGGGCCTGGCCTGGACTGCGGTGCTGGCCGTGTTCGTCGGTTTTATCATGGCCTCGTCATTTTCCGCCATTCTGGTTTTCGCTCAGGAACTCACGCCCGGGCACGTCGGCGCGATAGCAGGCCTGTTTTTCGGCCTGGCCTTCGGCCTTGGCGGCATCGGCGCCGCCATGCTCGGCAGGCTCGCGGACACGACAGGCATTGATCTCGTATACCAACTGTGCTCCTATCTGCCCCTTGTCGGCCTGCTCACTTTCTTCCTGCCCAACCAGACAAAGCGTGGACAGCAAAAAAACTAGGGCGATTCTTGCGTCAGGCGGCCGGGAATGTATTTCTTGCACCATATCGGGCGGCTGCTGAAGTTTCTGCCCTTGCCCGTTTTGTTGCTGTCTTTCAGCCCGCTCCGGGGCATGGCGGACAACTTCGCCCCGCCTGTCCCGGCTGACAGCCTCTGCCGGGAAATCAACGCCGCGCGGATATTCGTCAAGACCTATCCGGACATTGATCCGGTTCTGGAACGGGACGAAACAGGCCTGTATCTGCGCGCCGGCCAGGACCGCCTCTTTTTCAGTCCGTCTTCGGGATGCCCGCCGCCGTCTCCTCCGGCGGGGGAGGATCAGCCGCTGTGCGCTTCACTCAGCCAGATTTATCCGCGCGGACGAGAGGGACGGCATCCGCCCGTGGGTTTTGAGCCCGGCAGAGTGCGAAACGAAGCCCTGCTGAAGATTCTCTACGGCAGGAACGCGGATGAGGTGCGCAAAAACTGTGTGCCCGTGCCCTTCATGGGCGGCACGGTGCCTTTCAACAAACGTCACGGCGCGGCAGCCGCCCTGGAGCGAGTCGGCAAAAAACTGCAGGGGCTTGCGAGACGCGATCCGGCTCTGCGGGAACATATTCTTCCCCTTGGGGGGACTTTTCTCTGGCGGACAATTGAGGGAACCGGCAGGCTCTCGGCGCACGCCTTTGCCGTCGCCATAGATTTGAACGTGAAAGCGGGGCCGTACTGGCGCTGGTCAAAATCGGCCTCCGCCGCGCGGGATGCCGGGCTGCGCTATCCCCAGGCCATCGTTGACGCATTTGAGTCGGAGGGGTTCATCTGGGGCGGCAAGTGGCATTCTTTTGACTTCATGCACTTTGAATACCGGCCGGAGCTTCTGCCGGACAGGTGTGTTCCTCACTCTCCGGTTCAACAAAATCCGGCATCCGTGACGCGCGGTGTTGACGAACCCGGGAGCGCCGTGCCATAATGTCGACATTCATACAATTTGCGCCGTGGGCCGCTTTCCGATTTTACACTGTGCAACACATCACTCGGGGGAGACATTATGAATCTGGCCAAATTTCCTCGTCGCGGGTATGTGCAGACTCCGACTCCCGTTGAATTTCTTCCCAATTTTTCAAAAGCGCTGGGCGGCAAGGTCAATATCTATATCAAGCGTGATGATTTGCTCCCCGGCTGCGCCGGAGGCAATAAAACCAGGAAGCTGGATTTCTGCATTGCCGACGCGTTGGAAAAAGGCGCCGACACCCTCATCACCTGCGGCGCGGTGCAATCCAACCACGCCCGCCTGACCTTGGCCTGGGCGGTACATGAAGGCCTTGATTGCCACCTTGTGCTGGAAGAACGCGTCAAGGGCAGCTACAAACCCGATGCTTCAGGGAACAATTTTCTGTACGGGCTGCTCGGCGTTTCAGGGATTACTGTGGTACCCGGGGGATCCCCCATGCCGGAAGAAATGGAGAAGGCGGCCTCCGCCCTGCGGGCCAAAGGCAAAAAACCATATATCATCCCCGGCGGGGCATCCAACGCCCTCGGCGCTCTGGGCTATGTGGCCTGCGCCCAGGAAACCGCCGAACAGCTCTTTCGCATGGGCCTGGACATCCATGCCATCATTGTGCCGAGCGGCAGCGCCGGCACGCACGCGGGCATGGTCACAGGCGTCTGTGGGGCCAGCGTCGGGATTCCCGTGCTCGGAATGAACGTGAGCCGGACCAGGGAAGCCCAGGAAGAACTCGTTTACAAGCTTGTCCGGGAAACAGCCGAACTCGCCGGCGTGAATCACGCTATCCCCACTTCGGCTGTTACCTGCTTCGGCGACTATGTCGGCCAGGGATATTCCCTGCCGACAGGGAGCATGGTCGAAGCCGTGACTCTGCTCGCGAGGACGGAAGCCATTCTGCTTGATCCCGTGTATACCGGCAAGGCGATGGCGGGCCTTATTGATCAGGTCAGGAAAGGCCTTTTCCCCGCCGGCGGCAATCTGCTCTTTCTCCATACCGGCGGATCCCCCGCGCTCTATGCGTATCTTGACGCCTTCAGATAATCCGGCGCGGAAAGACATGAACAGGGACAAGCAGGCGCTGAAGACATACAGCGCCCAGATTTCCGATTATATCAAAAAGGCGCTCCTGAAAGGCGAACTGAGGCCGGGCGACAAAGTCAATGAAGTCCGGCTTGCCGCCGCCCTTTCCATCAGCAGGGCTCCGGTGCGTGAAGCTCTGCAACTGCTGGTCAACAACGGCCTTGTCGTATCCGTTCCCCAGAAGGGAAAATTCATCAAGAAGCTCTCCGCAAAGGAAATTCAGGACGGTTATCTTATTGGCGGCATACTTGAGGGCGCGGCCGTCGCCATGAGCGTTGAAAGCCTCGACGATGACGATTTCGCCCGGTTGAACAGCCTGCTGCGCAGCATGGGCGAATTGCGGAAAACCTCCGCCGATTACGGCGAACAGCTGGCGGATCTGGATATCGCCTTTCATGACGCCCTGCTCGCCAAGACCCCGAACAGGCTTATGGTTGAGCAGGCCCGCGCGGTGTGCCAGCGCCGGTCGAAATTCCTTCTTTTCAACCATTGGCCCGAAGCCTTTACCCTCGACGAGGTTGTGGAGCGCCACAGGCGCGTGCTTGCTGCCGTGAACAGCAGATCGCGCCATGTCATTGAGAACACCCTGCGGGAACACTATATTGAACTCGGCGAGCGTATGGCCGGTCTGGCCTCCCGGCCCGCCGGAACATAGGCTGCGCCTCACAAAATTTTGGACCAAGCCGATGCCCTGGCCGGAATGCCGGCACGCCGACGATTTGCGGCGTTGTCCGAACCGGTCGTAAACAGATACCAGACAGGGAGGGAGCACATGAGAAATGAGCTGCAAATGCGTGGAGGCATTCTGGGTGGGCTTGTTCCGCTGATCATTCTTGTTTGCGGGCTGGTCTGGCTTTCCGTCGCCGAGCGCGGGGGCACAAAGCCTTTCTGGGCATGCGCCTGGATTGCCATAGCCGTTGGCGTATTGCTCGCCAAGGATCCGAAGGAATATTGCAGGGCTCTTATGCGCGGCATAGGCGACAAAACGGGCATAGTCATTGTCACCGCCTGGCTGTTTGCCGGCGTTTTCGGCGAGCTGATGAAAGCCGGCGGCCTGGTCAACGGCCTGCTCTGGATGGGGATGACCACCGGCGCGCAGGGTTCCGTTTTCGTGTCAATGGTGTTTTTTGCCGCCATGCTTTTCTCCGTCGGCACCGGCACCAGCACCGGCACCTGCATAGCCCTGTCCCCGGTATTATACCCGGCCGGGGTATTCCTCGGCGCCGATCCGGCCATGCTCGCGCTGGCCATACTTTCGGGAGCCGCCTTCGGCGACAATCTTGCCCCGGTTTCCGACACGACCATAGTGTCAGCCTATACGCAGGGGGCAACCATGCGCGAGGTGGTCCGCTCGCGTTTTCCTTTGTCAATCTCGGCGGCGCTTGTCGCGGCGGTGGTTTTCGCCGCTCTGGGCGGAGGAGGACAGCCGTCGGGCTTGCCGGAAATAAAGGCGCAGCTTGACGCCACGGGCCTTGTCATGCTGCTTTCGCTGGTTATCGTGGTTGCGACAGCCCTTTGCGGACGCCACATCATTGAGGCCCTCATCTACGGGAACATTTCAGCCGCGCTGCTGGGCCTCCTTACCGGGCGCATCAGCCCCGGGGGCCTTTTCAACATTCCCGAAAAACGCGGCCTGTCCACCGGAATCATAGAGAACGGCGTCAACAGCGTAGTCGGAGCCATAATATTTGCGATTCTGATACTGGCGGTGACGCAGGTTCTGGTAGAAAGCGGCATCATGCGCCGTATCCTGGAAATGGCCGAAAGGGCGGTGGTGAAAACCGTGCGCCAGGCCGAGGCGTTCATTGTCGGGATCACCATTCTGGCCTCCATACCGATTTCGGCCAATGCCCCGGCAGAGCTACTGGTCGGTCCGAGTCTGGTAAAACCGATGGGGAAAAAATTCGGCCTTGCCGCCGCAAGACGGGCAAATTTGATGGACTGCGCCGTATGCACGCTGTTTTTCACGCTGCCGTGGCATATCGCCGTTGCCGCATGGTACGGAGCGGTCTACGCGGCGGCGCAGCAATACAACATCGCGGCGCCCCCTATAAGCGTAGCGCTGTATAACCCCTATTCCTGGACCTTGCTGGCCGTGCTGATTTTTTCCATCATCACCGGATGGAACCGCAAAATGATTCCGGAAGGCGGCGAAGAGGAGAGCGAGGAATACAACTCTGAGAACTAGTGCACTGACAAAGTTATATTTTATGATAAAGCCATTTCAGTTTGACCCTGGCATCATCCGTTGAGAACTGCCAATCGACTGATTTCGTATCAGCGTTTCGTTTGCTTGCCCAAGC
>JAISOT010000184.1 GCA_031275465.1 Desulfovibrio sp. | reverse complement strand
TTCAATAATAGCTATGGATAAGCGTTCCGCCATATATCCCTCCAGTTTTTTCCATAGACTACCGGAGAGACGGCAGGATTTCTAGACTTTTTCTAATTATTCATTCGATTGCCCTGCCGCGCTCTCAAATATCTCTTGTGGTTCAAAAGGTTTTCAAGGCATACTGTCGGCGTTTGAAATCCGTATCCAGAGGTGGCGCATGAAAAACACCGTGCTCACGTTCAGGGAAGCCAAGGGACGGGAAAAACTCGTCATGATCACGGCCTATGATTTCAGTACGGCCAAAATCATGGATCAGGCAGGGGTGAACGCCATGCTTGTGGGGGACAGCCTGGGCAACGTCATGCTCGGGCATGAGAACACCCTTTCCGTCACCATCGGGGACATGCTGCGCCATTGCGCCGCCGTGGCGCGCGCGGCCGAAAAAGCTCTGGTGATCTGCGACATGCCCTTCGCAAGCTATCGCGCAAGCCGGCAGCAAGCCTTGCGTAACGGCATGCGCCTGCTGTCCGAAGGCATGGCGCAGGCGGTAAAACTGGAAGGGGGGGCGGATTTTCGCCCGGTGGTGCGCGCCCTGACCAGGGCATCCGTTCCGGTAATGGGACATCTTGGCATGACCCCGCAGTCCGTGCACGCCATGGGCGGTTTCAGGCTGCAGGGCAGAACCCTTGCCCAGGCGCAAAAAATTCTGGATGACGCCCGCGTTCTGGAGGAGGCCGGGGCCTTCGCTCTGGTGCTGGAATGCGTCCCGGCCGCCCTTGCCGCGCGCGTCACACGGGAGCTGAGCATTCCCGTCATCGGCATTGGCGCCGGTCCCCGCTGCGACGGGCAGGTTCTCGTATGGCAGGACATGGTGGGCATAACGGACAAACCGGCAAAATTCGTCAAAATTTTCGGGCAGGTGGGCAACGCCATGTCTGCGGCGTTCGCCGCCTATGCCGACGAGGTCAGACGCGGCCTTTTCCCCGGCCCGGACTGTAGTTATGACGCGCCTGACGGGATGGACTTCGAGGCCTTGCGATGAACAAAAAATTCTATCTGGGCATTGACGCGGGCGGCACTCATACGGATGCGGCCTTGCTGCGGGGCGGCGGGGGGGCGACAACCCTCCTTGCCAGCGCCAAGGTGGAAACCCGCCACAATGACCTGACCGCCTCGGTGCGCGAGGCCCTTGCGGATCTTGCCAGAGCGCTTGGAGCGGGCGGCGCGGGTATTTTCAAAGAGATAGGCAGCGTCACCCTTGGAGCCACCCTAGCCGTCAACGCCCTCGTGCAGGGCAAGGCCGACGCCGTTGGCCTGGCCCTTTCCGCCGGGCTGGGGCTGAATCCCCTGCGTTTTGCCATTGGGGAGCATGTCTGCGTCGTCCCCGGCGGGCTGGATCACCGCGGCCTTGAAATACGCCCGCTTGAGACGCGGGAGCTGGATTCGGCGGCGATCGGCTGGAAAAGACAGGGATTGCCAGCCTGCGCCTGCGCAGGCAAGTTCTCTCCCCGCAATCCGGCGCACGAGCGGGCCATGGCCCGGACGGCGGCCGGACACGGATTTTCGGTCACGCAGGGGCACCGTCTCTCCGGCAGTCTCAACTTTCCCCGCCGCATTGCCACAGCCTACTATAACGCCGCTGTGGAACGGCTGCACCTCGCCTTTCTTGACGCCGTGGAGAAAGCTCTGGCAGGCGCGGGCATCCGCGCGCCCGCATTTCTGCTCAAGGCGGACGGCGGCGCCACGCCCCTGTCCCTTTCCCGGCGCTGCCCGGTGCAGTCCATTCTCTCCGGGCCGGCGGCCAGCGTTATGGGGATTCTCGCCCTCTGCCCGTCCGTGGTTCGGGGATGCTCCCTCCTGCTGGACATGGGCGGAACCACAACGGACATCGCCCTGGTGGTGGACGGTTCTCCTGTGATAGACCGCGACGGCATGCTTCTGAACGACCGGCGTACGCTGGTGCGCTCGCTGGCCGCCGTGTCCGTGGGCGTCGGCGGAGATTCCCTGCTCACAACGGACGCGGCGGGCGTGCACGCCGGCCCGCTGCGGGAGGGCCCGGCCATGGCCTTCGGCGGCGGCCGGCCCACCCTGCTGGATGCCCTCAATGCCCTTAACGCGCCGGCCGGCGGCCCGGCGGCGGGGGATACGGCCGCCTCGCAACGCGGCATCGCCGCCCTGGCCGCCAGCCGGCCTGATTTCGCGGGACGCGCGGCAGATCTGGCGGAAGCCGCGGTGGAGGACGGCCTGAAGTGCGTCCGGCAGGCCGCCGAGGCGCTGGTCGCGCGTGTCAATGCGCGGCCTGTCTACACCCTGGCCGCCCTCAGGGCCGTGTACAGAGCCGCGCCGGAACGCATTGTGCTGGTCGGCGGTCCTGCCGCCTGCGTGCGCGGGCGTCTGGAAAACAGCTTTCACCTGCCGGTTGAAAGCCCGGCGCACGCCGATGTCGCCAACGCGGTGGGCGCGGCCCTGACCCTGCCCACTGCTTCTCTGGAAATATACGCCGACACGGGGCAGGGCATCCTGCGCGCTCCGGCCCTTGATCTGGAGGAACGCATCGGCCGTTCTTTCACCCTTGAGGCCGCCAGACTGCGCTGCGGAGAACTGCTGGCGGCCCACCTTGCGGAAGAAGGCGTGTCGGACACGCCTATAGAGGTGGTTGAGGCCGACCTTTTTGCCACTCTTTCCGACAGCGGCTACGGCGCCAGGGACATCAGGGTGGCCTGCCAGGTAGTGCCCGGCCTCGCCGGCAGACTGCGCCCCTGATGGCGCGCCCCTTTCTCTCTGTGGCAAAATATTCTTTTTTGTTTTATACAATCGGCGCGTTTTGTGAAAACGGTCGTTTTTTCCCGAACCGGAGGTTTTCATGCATCATCATAGCGAATTTCCCGCCTATCGCGGACGCATGGAATATGTGTGCCTGGGCTGCGACGCGCGCTACCCGCACGACAGCCTGCTTTACGCCTGCCCCGAATGCGGCGGCGTCTTTTTGCTGGAGGATCCGGATTTCCCCCACCTGAAGGAACATGACGGAGCTTACTGGCGCGATCTCTTCGACGCGCGCGCGACAAGCCGCAACCCGGCCCTGCGGGGCATTTTCCGCTACTACGAACTGCTGGCCCCCACGCTTGACGAGGAGGATATCGTCTATCTGGGTGAGGGGGGCACGCCGGTTGTGGAGGCGGCCCCGGCCCTGAAGGAGGCCGTCGGCCTGTCCTTTGCCTACAAGAATGACGGGCAGAACCCCAGCGCTTCCTTCAAGGACCGCGGCATGGCCTGCGCCTTCAGCTACCTGAAATGGCTTTGCCGCCGGCGCGAGTGGGAGGAGGTTCTCACCATCTGCGCCTCCACCGGAGACACCTCGGCGGCGGCGGCGCTGTATGCGGCCTATGTGGGACCGCCGGTCAAATCCGTCGTGCTGCTGCCCAAGGGCAAGGTAACCCCGCAGCAGCTCTCGCAACCCCTGGGCAGCGGGGCGACGGTGCTGGAACTGCCGGGCGTGTTTGACGACTGCATGAAGGTGGTGGAACATCTGGCGGAGCGCTACAACGTGGCCCTGCTCAACTCCAAGAACGGCTGGCGCATTCTGGGACAGGAATCCTGGGCCTATGAGACGGCCCAGTGGTACGGATGGGACATGGCCGGCCTCTGCGTTTTTGTGCCCATCGGCAATGCGGGCAATATCACAGCCATCATGTCCGGCTTTCTGAAACTGAAAGAACTCGACATCATCGCGGCTCTGCCCCGCATTTTCGGCGTGCAGTCGGAGCACGCTGATCCGGTGTACCGCTATTATGCCGTCCCCCCGCAGCAGCGCCGCTGGCAGCCGGTGTCCGTTCAGGCCAGCGTGGCCCAGGCCGCCATGATCGGCAATCCCGTTTCCTTTCCGCGCGTGCGCGCCCTGGCCGAGCGGTTTGTCAGCCAGGGAGGGGAAAATGCCTTCCAGGTGATGCAGGTCAGCGAGCAGCAGATCATGGACGCCATGATTGCGGCCAACCGCCACGGCCATATTGCCTGCACCCAGGGAGGAGCCTGTCTGGCGGGCCTTGTCAACGCGCTGGCGCACGGCCTTGTCGGCGGACGGGAACGCGCCCTGCTGGACGCAACGGCCCACAGCCTGAAATTTTCCGGATTTCAGGAGATGTATTTCGCCGACGCTTTTCCGCCGGAATACGGCATCACGCCGGACAAAAGCCTTGCCAACACTCCGCAGGATCTTTTGCCAGAAAACGCCCGCGCGGGCAGAAGCGACGCGGAATACGCGAAAGCCGCGGCGCTGGCTCTGGCCGAGCGGCTGCAACTGCGCCCCAGATAAAAAGCGTGGACGTGGCCTTTGCCGTTTCCCCGGATTTGGCCGGGCAGCGTCTTGACGCGGCCCTTGCGCGCCTCTTGCCGCACATGGGCCTGCGCGGCAGCCGGCGCGCCGTCGCCGCGGGACGTGTGCTGCGCAACGGCCGGCCGGAAAAGGCCGCCTGCCGTCTGCGCGCCGGCGATCGCCTGGAAGTGCTGGAGCACGCCCCCGCCGTGGCGCTGCCGCGCTTTTTGTCACGGCGGGGGGAGTATGTCTTTGTGGACAAACCGGCGGGACTGCACTGCGCCAGCCTTGCCGGCGGCGCTCCGGGCCTTGAGGAGCTTTTGCCGGAGATTCTTCCCGCGGAATGCGGCCGCGCGCGCCTGCTGCAGCGGCTGGATTGCGATACCTCAGGTATTGTCTGCGCCGCGCTGAACGACAGGGCCGCCGAAGCCTTTCGCGCCGCCGAACGCGAAGGACGATGCGAAAAACGCTATCTGGCTGTTCTGCTGGGAGACTTGCCCCGAAGGGCAACCGTCCGCCTGGAGCTGGACACGGCCAACCGCCGCAAAAGCCGGGTACGCGCCCCTGGGGCCGAATCAACCCGCTGGACGGAATTTTGGCCCCTGCACCATTTCGACACGGCGCAGGCCGGCCATTTGTTCGCGCCCGCCCCACCGGAGACCGCGCCGGATGCTCCCGCGCGGAGCCTCACCCTGGCCGCGTGCCGCATACGGCGCGGCGCGCGTCACCAAATTCGCGCCCATGCGGCGGCCCTGGGACATCCCCTCTGGAGGGACGCGCTGTACGGAACTCCGGAGTGCTCCGGCGTCCTCTCCCTGCTCCGGCCGGCCTTCTTTCTGCATCACGGCATGATTTCCTTCCCCGGAGAGCGCTGTTCCCTGCCGCCGCCCTGGCCCCTGCCGGAGTCGTTCGCCCGTCCGGCGCGGCAATGGCTTGAATCCGGCCCTGAGCCGGAATGGCCGTGATTGCGCGGGCCACCCTCGGCTCCATCCGTCAATCCGCACGTTCCGCACGTTTTGCCCGAGCTTGCGCCGCATATTGCATTATGTTATTATTAGCATAACAAAAACAATAAACCAAGGAGCTGATCATGTCGAAAAAGCACTTTGCGCAAGGCGTGCGCGTGCTGTCCGGGCTTGTCCTGGCCCTGATCCTTGTTCTGGCCCGGAACGCGGCCGCGGCGGAAATGACCATATCGGGGGCCGCCAGCCTGACCGACGCCTTCACGGAACTGAAGACGACGTTCGAGAAAAAGCATCCCGGGCTTACGGCCAACGTCAACTTCGCGGCTTCCAATCCTCTGCTCAAGCAGATGCAGGAGGGAGCGCCAGTGGACGTGTTCGCCTCGGCCGATCAGGCTACCATGGACAAGGCCGTGGCTTCCAAGGTTGTTGACCCGGCCACGCGCAAAAATTTCGCGCTCAACGCTCTTGTGCTGATAGTGCCCGCCGGCGGCAAAAAACCCGCGAATCTGGCCGAACTCGGCAAATTCAGCCGCATTGCGGTGGGCAACCCCGAATCCGTGCCCGCCGGGCGCTATGCCCGCGAGGCTCTGACCGCCGCCAGGCAGTGGGAGCCCTTGCAGCCCAAGCTGATTATGGGCGAAAGCGTGCGCCAGGTATTGGACTATGTGGCGCGCGGCGAAGTGGACGCGGGTTTCGTCTACGCCACGGACGCGCTCAAGCAGGCCGGCAAGGTGGATGTGGTGCTGACCGCTTCCGGGCATCAGCCGGTGCTCTATCCCATAGCGGTCGCCCTCACCGGCAAGAATTCCAAAATGGGGCAGGCATTTCTGGACTACACGCTGTCGCCCGAGGGTCAGGCGATACTGGCCAGATACGGATTCTCAAAACCATAGCCTCCCATGGGCCTTGACTGGCAGTCCGTTCTGACGCCGCTGGCGCTTTCTCTCAGGGTGGCCGGCCTGGCGACGGCGGTTTCCTTTCTGGCGGCCATGCTTGCCGCCTGGCTGCTGGCGCGGAAACGATCCTCCCTGCCCGCCTTTTTGGACGCCTGCTGTACCCTGCCCCTGGTTCTGCCGCCCACAGTGCTGGGCTACTATCTGATTTTGCTGGTAGGCCGGCGCGGGGTGGTGGGGCAATGGCTCAACGAGGCGGGCATAAACCTGATCTTCTCCTGGCAGGGCGCCGTGGTGGCGGCAACGGTGGTGGTTTTTCCGCTGATCTACAAGTCGGCGCGCGCCGCCCTGGAACAGGTGGACCCGCATCTGGAAAACGCGGCCCGCACCCTGGGGGCTTCGGAGTGGCGCGTTTTTGTCAGCGTTTCCCTGCCGCTGGCCTGGAGAGGCGTTTTTGCCGGGCTGATGCTGGCTTTTGCGCGAGGCATGGGGGAATTCGGCGCTACCCTCATGATAGCGGGCAACATTCCGGGCAAAACGCAAACTCTTGCCCTGGCCATTTACGATGCGTTCCAGTCCGGCAACGATCTGCGGGCCACGCGCCTTGTGCTGCTCACCTCCCTGGTTTGCGTCGGGCTGCTGACGGCGGCGGAAGTGCTGACTTCGCGCCAAAGGCGGAAGCAGTGATTTCCGTGCGTCTGCGCAAGCATTTCAGCTGCGCCCGCACGCCCTTTACCTTGAATGTGGATTACTCCATCGGCCCGGAGCAGAAACGCGTGGCCTTTTTCGGGCCGTCAGGCTCCGGCAAGAGCCTGACCCTGCACTGCCTGGCCGGGCTTGTGCGGCCGGATTCCGGACGCATACGCCTTGGCGGGCAGGTGTTATACGATGACGCCGCCAAGGTGTTCGTGCCGGCCCGCCGGCGTCGCATAGGCTACATGTTTCAGGATTACGCGCTGTTTCCGCATCTGACCGTTCTGCAGAACGTGGCCTACGCCCGCACCGGTTGTCTTGCGCGTCTGGTAAGGGTCGGAGAACGCGACAAGGCGCAGGCCATGCTGGAGCGCTTCGGCATAGGACATCTGGCGGAACTGCGTCCGGACAGCCTCTCGGGCGGCCAGCGCCAGCGCGTGGCAATGGCCCGCGCGCTCAACGCCGATCCGCAACTCCTGCTGCTGGACGAACCCTTTTCCGCGCTGGACACCCTGCTGCGCGAGCGCCTGCGCCAGGAACTGTTGGAGATTCTGGCCATGCTGACCATACCGGCCGTCATCATTACTCACGACCCGGATGACGTGGACGTTTTCGCCTCAGGGCTGATCCTCTACAACAACGGCCACGCCCGGCCTGTGCCGGAATATCGCGCCCTCAGGGCAGGCTTTGCCTCAGCCGGGCAATGCCTGCGTCACTTGCAGGAAAAAACTGTTTTCGCATAGCCGGAGCGGCCTTTGAAAAACGGGGTCCGAACCGGGGCCCGGCATGGAGGATACCGCCACAGGAAATACGGTTTTTGAGTTCGCTGTGGAAATGATCAATAAAAAATGGAGAGTGTTTGCCGAACAATTCGATCGTCCGCGACATCTTTTCAATGGCCACCGGGGGACGTCCGCGTTTTCCCTCGGGATAATTGGGAACGATATACGCCACCCTTTCTTCACAGGGAATGATATCGTTCATAATACGCGGGAATTCTTCCCGTTTGGTTGTACGTTTCCGCCTGCCGTATTCAAT
>JAISOT010000122.1 GCA_031275465.1 Desulfovibrio sp. | reverse complement strand
CGCATGATGGCCACCTCATGAATCATTGCCCCGGGTCGCAACGGAGTCTCCTTCTTTGAGACTCCTCATCGGGCAATTCATGTGCTGCCTATCACGGTCATATCATCCGCTCACGACACACCGGGACAATCCGTATTGCCCTTCCGGGGGAAACGGTGTAATCTTTTATATTCGTTGTGGCCGCAGTCAAAATCCGCACGAAATCCGCAATTGCGCTACACCAACAAGAATGTTGCAACAATACAGGATTTCTCAATTTTTCACAGGATAAAAAATATGCCGGACATACAGTTTCAAAACCTTGCTCCTGAACACTGGAAAGCTGACGTCATGCTGATCCCGTTCTGCGAGGGCGAGGTTGATCCGGGGCGGCATCCCGAACTGGACAAGGCGGTTCCCTGGCTTGCCGTGGCTCCCGCCCTGCGCGACCTGCGCGGGGAAAAGGATGAACTGGCGCTGATTCACGGTCATCCGGAGCTTTCCGTTCCGCGTGCCCTGGCTGTAGGGCTCGGCCCGCGGAACGCGATGGGGATGGACGTTTTTCGCAAGGCCATTGCCGAAGCCGTGAGCCTGTGCGCCAAAAAAGAGTTCTCATCCGTCCTCCTGCCCGAGCCTTTGCTCGCGGGTCTGCCCGGCGGCAGAGAGCGTTTGGTGGAAGAGGCCGTTTACGCCGCCTTGCTGGCTCTGCACCGCTTTTCCGCGTTGAGAAGGAAACCGGAGCGGCCTGCCAAAGGACCGGAACGGATCGCCCTGGGTTTCGCCGGCGACAATCCGGACTATCTGCACGCCGCCGCCCGGCGCGGAGAAAACGCGGCGGACGCCGTGGGCATGGCCCGGGATCTCGCCAATATGCCGGGCAATCTGCTTTCGCCACAGGCCATTGCCGAACGGGCGGAACAGCTTGCCGGAGAATATGGCTTTGCCTGCACTGTCTTTAACGAGGCGGAGCTTGAAAAACAGGGGTTCGGCGCGCTTGCCGCTGTGGGGCAGGGGTCAGCCCGACCGCCGCGTCTTGTTGTTCTGGAATACGCCGCCGAAGGCCATGGGCAGGAAAAGCCGCTGATTTTTGTCGGCAAGGGCATCACCTTTGACTCCGGCGGCCTGTGCATCAAGACCGCGACCGGCATGGGCGAAATGAAAAGCGATATGTCCGGCGCGGCGGCCGTGCTGGCGGCTGTGGCGGCGGCCGCGCGCGAGAATGTGCCCCGCAGGATTGTCGGCCTTTTGGCTTGTGCGGAAAATATGCCCGACGGCAGCGCCATGCGGCCGGGAGATGTGGTACGGACGGTAAACGGAGATACGGTGGAAATCGTCAATACCGACGCGGAGGGCCGTCTTGCCCTGTGCGACGCCCTGGCCTGGGCGCAAAAAGAATGGACGCCCGCCGCCATCATAGATATTGCCACCCTTACGGGCGCTTGCGCCGTTGCCTTGGGCAGGGGCCTCGCGGGGCTCTTTTGCGATGACGCGGATCTTGCCGAGCGCATGCGGACGGCAGGCGGAACATGCGGCGAACCCTGCTGGGAACTGCCCCTCTGGAAACCCTATGCCGAACACCTCAAAAGCGAAATCGCGGACATTTGCCACACGGGGCCGCGTGAGGGCGGGGCCATCCACGCCGCTCTCTTTTTACGGCATTTCGTTGCCGAGAGTACGCGTTGGGCGCATCTGGACATAGCCGGCACGGACTGGGCGGAAAAATCCTCCGCTCTTTGCCCGAAGGGCGGCACGGGTTTCGGGACGCGCACGTTGCTGGAATTGGCGAGGGGGGGCGTCCTGTGAAGGTTTTCCTTCTGGGCGCAGGCCCCGGCGATCCCGGTCTGTTAACCGTCAAGGCGCGGGATGTGCTGGCGGGCGCGGATGTGATCGTTTACGACGCCTTGGCCTTTGAGGGCCTGCTTGCGCTGGCCCCCCCCCGAGCGGAGCGGATTTACGTCGGCAAGGTGGCCGGTGATCACGCCCTGCCGCAGGAGCAGATCAATGCCCTGCTTGTCGACAAGGCCAGAGAGGGCAAGATCGTGGCGCGGCTCAAGGGTGGAGATCCGTACATCTTCGGGCGCGGCGGCGAAGAGGGCGAAGCCCTTCATGCCGCGGGCGTGCCTTTTGAGGAAGTGCCCGGCGTCAGCAGCGCCGTCGCGGCGCCGGCCTATGCGGGCATTCCCCTGACGCACCGGGATTTTTCCTCGTCCGTCACCATAGTCACCGGTCATGAAAATCCCGCTAAGAACAGATCCGCGCATAACTGGCAGGCACTGGCCCAAAGCGCTTCCACGCTGGTTTTTGTGATGGGCATGGCAAACCTGCCCCGGATCGCCGGAAATCTCATAAGCGCGGGGCTTGACCCGCAAACTCCGGCAGCCCTTATCCATCGCGGCACAATGCCGCGGCAGCGCAGTCTTGTGTCCACTGTCGCACAATTGCCGGAGGCGGCCCGGGACAAGGGTTTCAGCAGTCCTTCCGTTGTCGTGGTGGGCAAGGTGGCGGAACTTGCCGAAAAACTCAACTGGTTTGAGCAAAAGCCTCTTTTCGGCAAAAGCGTCGTGGTGACGCGCGCGCGGGAGCAGGCCAGCGGCATTGCTTCGGCCCTCTCCGGGCTGGGAGCGGAGGTTCTTGAATTCCCCACCATTGAGATCCGTCCGCCGGCGGATTTCACCGCGCTTGACTCGGCCGTGGCGCTGCTTGCCGACTACGGCTGGATAGTCTTTACTTCCGGCAACGGCGTGCGCTCTTTTTTTGACAGGCTCGCATTCGCCGGAAAGGACAGCCGCGCGCTTGCCGGGTGCAAAGTGGCGGCCATAGGCCCGGCGACGGCCGGGGTTCTGGCCGCTTATGGCATTCGCGCGGATTTCGTTCCGGAACGTTTTGTGGCGGAAAGCGTGGCCGACGGCCTGCTGTGCGCCGCCCCGCTCAAGGGACAACGTATCCTGCTGCCGCGCGCGGCCAGGGCCAGAGACGTTCTGCCGCAGGAGCTGCGCAGGGCGGGCGCGCAGGTGGATGTGGCAAACGCCTACGAAACCGTTCCGGCCAATGCCTGCAGGGATGAAGTGCTCTCCCGTCTGGCGGAAGGCAGTCTTGACTGCGTGAGTTTCGGTTCATCCTCCACTGTGGAGAATTTTCTGGCTCAGGTGCCTGCGGATGTCGTCAGGCGGTCGGGGGCGCGCCTGGCGGCCATAGGCCCGGTGACGGCCAAAACCCTGCGCGACAACGGTCTTGAATGCCGCATCATGCCGCGGGAATACACGATACCGGCCCTTGTCGAAGCCGTAAGGGATTTTTTCGCCCCATGCCCGTGAATATAGCCGTACTGGCTTCCGGCAACGGAAGCAACGCCCAGTCCATTATGGACAAAATCGCCGCCGGCGCGCTGGACGCGCGCCTGCGGCTTGTGGTAAGCAACAGGCCGGGCGCCGGCGTGCTGGAGCGCGCGCGCAAGGCGGATATCCCCTGCGCGCTGCTGGACCACACGCTCTGGCCCGACAGGGAGGCCTATGACGCGGCCCTCGCGGATGTTCTCAAGAGACACGGGGCGGAATACATCGCCATGGCCGGCTATATGCGTCTTGTAACAGCCGGCTTCCTTCACGCTTTTAAGGGACGTGTGGTCAACATTCACCCGGCCCTGCTGCCGAGCTTTCCCGGGCTGCACGGCGGCGCCGGCGCATTGGCCTACGGCGTGACCCTGTCCGGCTGCACCGTGCATTTTGTGGAGGAAGCCGTGGACGGCGGCCCGATCGTCATTCAGGCCGCCGTGCCCGTCAGGGACGGAGAGGATCTGGACTGTCTCATGGCGCGCATACATGCGCTGGAGCACCGCGTCTACCCGCAGGCGTTGCAGTGGTTGGCGCAGGGGCGCATTACAAAAAAAGGAAGGCGGGTGTGTCTGGCCCCTTCCGGGGCAAAACGCGCCCCATGCGGGGAAGAGTGTCTGATCTGGCCGCCGCTGGAGGAAGGCTTTTAGTTTGCAATGATTTGACATAATACCCTAACGTGTTACTATATTAACACGGGTCAGATTATTTTTTTCACAGGAACATACCAAATTCCACACTCTGGCTACAGAGGATGCAGTCTGTGAAATTTTTTTCCCCGCTGTCATTCCAGCACAAAATCTTTCTGGGCTACATGCTCGTCCTTGCCATTCTCTGTACGTTTGTGGGCTATATTGTCAACAATCAAATAGAAGCCTCCATCCTTCATCAAAAAGAAATTTTTCTGCAAGGATTCGCCAAGTTGCTGGATTTCAGACTCGGGCAGGGCGGATATGACGCCATTTTGCGCCGCCATCATGCCGAGAACGCGTCGCGGGAAGAAAAAATTCAAATCCTCAGCAAGGAACTCACCCCCCTTACCGATGAAGTGGCGAGCACGCTGAATACCTTGGGCATCGGCTATTATTCACGCGAACTGGACGCCATACTTACCTACGGGCCGTCCGGACAGTACGGCGGCTTCGTCGGCCGCCCAATCGGCCCAGATCATCCCGGCCGTCAGGTTATGGCCGGGAATGCCCCGGCCGTGTCCTTCGGCACCATGGTGCGCGGCGACATTATGAACGCCATGCACCCGATCTCGCGGGACGGGCGGAACATCGGCTATATCTGGGCGAATGAGCTTGATTCCGACGTCAAGGAAACCATCAGGGCCATGGCCGTCAGAATCACACTCTCTCTGCTGTTGTGCGCGCTTTTGAGCGTCTGCTTTTTTTTCGTTATAATGCGCCGCTCCGTTTCTTCAGTCGGCTCTCTCGTTGAAGGCGTGCGCCGGATGCGTGAGGATTTTTCCTGCCGCATTCCGCCCCTGGAAGGAGAAATGCAGGACGTGGCGGCCAGCATTAACGACATGGCCGATGAAGTGGCGCGTTCCAACGAAAAGATACACAATACGCTCGCCATGCTGCAAAACGTCATGAGCAATGTGGATGCCGCCATTTATGTCTGCGATCCAGAAACCCACGAAATTCTGTACGTCAACAATTATGTAGCCGGACTGCTCGGCAAAACGAGCTTCAGCGGACCATGTTACAGGGAAATACTGGGTTTTGACGCTCCCTGTCCTTTTTGCCCCATAAGCCGTCTTTTTGACGAGGTCGGCAATCCGCTTGATATAGTTCTGCAGGAAGAACGCCGCAACAGCGCGCTGCATCGCGACTTTTTCGTGAGAAACCGCCTCATCCGCTGGCATAACAACCAGATCGCGCAGATGACGGTGGCGACCGATATCACCCAGCGCAAGGCGCTGGAACTGGCCGAGGCCACAAATCTCGCCCAGAAATCTTTCCTGGCGCGCATGAGCCATGAACTGCGCACTCCCATGAATGGCGTTCTGGGCATGACGCACTTGGCGCTCCTGGCTGATCCCCCGCCGCGCCAGCGCGGCTATCTGAAAAAAATCCAGTCTTCCGCCTCTCTCCTGCTCGGCATTATCAACGATATCCTGGATTTCTCGCGCATTGAAGCCGGCAAGATGGAAGTTGAGAACCGCGTTTTCAATCTGCACGACGCCCTGCAGAATATTCGGGAATTGATTCTCCCCCGCACCGAATCCAAAAATGTTGACCTTGTTTTCAGACTGGATGAAACTGTTCCCCAATTTGTCGAAGGCGACGAACTGCGTCTTTCGCAAGTGCTGCTGAATCTGCTCGGCAATGCCGCCAAATTCACCTCTCAGGGCGGCATTGCCCTGATGGTGGACGCGCAGAGCCTGCCGGACGAAAAAATCCGTCTACAATGCCTCGTGCGCGACTCGGGGATAGGCATGACCGAAAAACAGCTCTCCTTGCTTTTCCAGCCTTTTTCGCAGGCGGATGTCTCCACGTCCCGCAAGTTCGGCGGCACGGGGCTTGGCCTTGCCATCAGCAAAGCCCTGGTGGAGCTTATGGGCGGTGAAATCAGCGTTGCCAGCGAAACGGGGCGGGGCAGCGAGTTTTCCTTCTTTGTGGTACTCGGCGCCGTTGACGAGGCATCGTATTTGTCCGGCGCCAGCGAAGTGCGCGAAGTTCCGCAACAGCATTACAACGGATTCACTTTTCTGCTGGTGGAAGACAACATCATCAATCAGGAAATCGCTCTTGAATTGCTGACCGGCATGGAAGCCGCCGTGGATCTGGCCGAAAACGGCGAAGAAGCCGTCAGGGCCTTTCTGGACAAGGACTATGACCTGATATTCATGGATGTGCGCTTGCCGGTCATGGACGGCCTGGAAGCCACCAGGCGCATACGCGCTTCAGACAAGCACGACGCCGCCGTTGTGCCCATTATCGCCATGACGGCCAACGCCATGCAGGAGGATCAGGAGGAAAGCCGCCTGGCCGGCATGAACGGGCACCTTGCCAAACCTATTGACGTGCAGGCTCTGAATGACGTCATATTCTCGCTGCTGAAAGATAAGGCCAAACCCCGGGACAACTGAGAAGCGCAAGGACAATCGAAGGAAAATTGATAACACGTTGAAATAACAAAAATTTACACGATTTCACCTGAAAATATTACTCTGGTATTTCAAGCGGTTACGCCGTTCATTCGATTGATGGGATAGACCCGCCCCATATCGCCCTTACGGTGCGTTATCCTTAAAACGCAAACGGCGTCATCCGTTGGGGAGTGCCAAATATGGAGGGGGGCCGTGAAGATGGCATACTGTGTGGGTTTGGACATTGCCAAGAACATTTTCCAGGTTTTTGCGGCCGATGAGAAGGGACGGGAAATCGGCAACAGAAAAATGCCCAGAAAAACCATGTGCGTTTTTGCAAGCCGCTACGCTGTGTCGATCTGGAAGAGCGACAACAAGTCTTCCCTGCGCTTTTTTCGGGAAAGATCGCCCAGATGGGCTTCGGCGGCCGCTGGGGCGCGCCGGGGCGCGCCCGCCTGCTCCGCCCCTTCAGGCTGTTCCAAAGCCCAGGCATCTTCCGGACCCCCATCATTTTGAACCGGCGCAAAAGCGGGGGATTCGCCCCCCTCCGGCGTATGCTCCGGCCTGTGCATCTGCCGGCCCAACGTCTGCTGCCAGGGAGTCCACTCCTGCCCGTCACCGGCAAACCGGGCGAAAAGGCTGCGGCATTGGGCCATCTTGGCGTCCAGATTGTCGGCATAGTGCAAGGCAAAGGCTTCCGGCGTCTGAGGCAGGCGCGCCGTCCCGAATTCCGGCTCTCCGTGGTGGCTTAAAACAAGATGCTTCAAATGGCGTTGAAGATGTTCTTCCAGGCCGGAGTCCGCAAGGTAGGGAGCCAGCAGTTCCAGCCCCAGTTCCAGATGTCCGAGCAAACGGCCTTCGGTGGTGTAATCATTGGCGATGCCGCCGGAATACTCCCGAATTTTGCCGATATCGTGAAAAAGCGCTCCGGCAAGCAGGGTTTGGCGATCCAGTTCCGGATAGTGGTCGGCCAGGCGTCGGCACAGGCCGAACACTCCCAGCGTGTGCTCCAGCAGGCCGCCCGCATAGGCGTGGTGTACGCTTTTCGCCGCCGGCCAAATACGCAACGCCACGCGCGTTTCCTGATTTTGCAGAACGGAAAAAACCAGTCTGCGCCAGGGGATATGGCTGAATTCCGTCCCGGACAGGGCAAGGAGATCCTCCAGCATGGCATCGGGATCGTACGGCCCGCGTGGCAACAGCGCCGTCTGATCCACAGCGGCGCTCTCCACGGCGTTCAACAGACGCATGCTCGTGACGACAAGCTGCACTTCCCCGCGGTACGTCTCCGCCCGGCCTTCGACCGAAACTGTGGCGCCTGCGGGAATATCCGCAAATTCCGCGCTCAGGGGATACCATATCTTGGCTTCCATGACTCCGCTGGCGTCGCAGAGGGTAAGCCGCCAGTAGGCCCCGTTACGCGCACTGCCTGAAGCGGCTTGGCCAACGACGAAGACGCCGGCGATCTCAAGACCCGGCGCAATGTCTTTGACGTAACAGCCTTTTTCCATAATATGCCTGCCGGCGGACGCGACCGGATGCCGGACATGGACATTGCCGGCATTTCCTGTTATTGACGCACCTTGCCTTTATTCTCTTTTTTCGGGATATTGTCAACAGAGTTTGAGGTGCTGCCAGATGGACGTGTTGTTGACCAATGATGACGGCATCCGCGCCAAAGGCCTCAGGGCGCTCTATGCGGCCCTGACGGAAGCCGGACATACCGTGCATGTGGTGGCGCCCATGCGCCAGCAGTCCGGCGTGGGGCATTCTCTCACGGTTTTTGAGCCGGTACGGGCCGTGGAAATTGAAGAACCGGACTTTCGCGGACTCGGAATTTACGGCACACCCACTGACTGCGTCAAACTGGCCCTCGGCAGCCTGCTGCCGAAAATGCCGGATATCGTCATTTCCGGCATCAATGCCGGGCCAAACGTCGGGCCCGACATTCTGTATTCCGGCACAGTGGCCGCCGCCACCGAGGCTGCCTTGGAAGAACTGCCGGCCCTTGCCGTTTCCCACGACGACCACAAGGCGGGCATTGAACTGCTGCCCCAGGCCCGCCATCTGGTGGCGTTTGCCTCCCGCCTCGACTGGACGCGCCTGCCGAAGCGCAGGGTACTCAACATCAATTACCCGGCCGGCCCTCTCTCCCGCGCCCGGGAGATCAGGCTCTGCCCCCAGACCAACGCCGTCTGGAAAAACGTCTACATGGAACGCCGGGACCCGCGCGGCGGGCGTTACTGGTGGCTGGAAGGGGAAATACCGGCCCACGCCATAAATGCCGGTTCCGACAAGGACATGCTCAACAAGGGACATATCACCATAACGCCCCTGCGTTTTGAATTTACGGATGAAGAATGCATGGCGTCCATCCGGGACGCTCTGGCATGAACATTCGCCTGAAATGTCTCCTGTTGCCCGTGACGGCCGTGGCCTTGCGGAACAGCCGTATCCGCGCGGGACGCAAAGGCGCGTTCGCCGCTTCAGCGCGCGGGGTGAGATGGGAGGGGACATGCTGTTGTGCGCTCTGACGGCCCTTGCGCAATGCCTGCTTTTTCTGTTTCTCGCGCGCGTGGGGAAAAACTTGCCCGCCCGGGCTGTAAGGGACGCCGCTACGCCGCCGCCGGACGTCTGGCCTCAGGTGGCCCTTGTCATCCCGGCGGCCGGTTCTCACCCGCGCATGGCCTTGGCTCTGGAAAGCTTCATTTGTCAGGATTATCCTAAGCTTGCGCCCATCCTCGTCACCGCCACGGAAAATGAAGAAGCCGCCGCGCTGATACGCGATCTGCAAAAACGGTTTCCTTCCGCGCGCTGGGTAGTGGCCGGCAGGGCGCAGGGCTGCGGACAGAAAAATCACAACAGCCTCTGCGGCGTGAGAGCCGCGGGCGGCACGGCGGAGGTTCTGGTTTTCTGCGACAGCACGCACCGGGCCGGACCGGAGTTCGTCCGCACTCTCGTGAAGCCCATTGCCCGCGGAGAAGCGGACTTTACCGCCGGCTATCATCAGGTGCGCCCCAACGATACCAGGCCGGTGACTCTTGCCTATGCCCTCTGCGTCCTCCTTATGCGGTTTCTGCAGGCCTTCGCCCCTTTCACCCAGCCCTGGGGCGGGGCCATGGCCATACGGCGCTCCGCCTTTCTGCGTTACGGCATCGCCGAACTTTGGGCCGGCAACGTGGTGGACGACTGCTCCCTGGCCGGAATCCTGCCGGGCTTGGGGGTCCGCGTGCGTCTGTGCCCCGGCGCCGTGCTGGACACGGAGGCCGCCGCCCATCCCCTGCCCGCCTGGCGGGCCTGGATGGACAGGCAGGTGCTCTTTCTCAAATTCTGCGTGCCCGCGCAATGGATTTTGCTGGGATTGCTGTGCTTCATCATGGCGGCTCCCCTCTGCTGGGCGGCCCTTGTTCTTTGCGCCGCGCCGCTGCGCGCCGTTTCCGGCCACGCCGCATGGGCGGCGCTGTTTTACGCAGGTGTGCTCGCCGGGCTCTTGCACGTGTGGCGGGGCTTTCTGCCCGTCCCCGTTCCCCTGCTGCCCTGGTTGCGTGCTTTCGTCTGCGCCGTGGGCATGCTCGCTTACGTGTATGCGCGCAGCATAACGGCAAAGGGCCTTGTGTGGCACGGCATTGACTACACGGTGGGGCGCGGGGGCAAAGTCATCGACATGCGGGGGCCTGAATAAAGGACCGAAAGCGCGTAAACCATCCGGGGCTGCCATTCATGGTTGACGCCGTATATATGCGTGCATCTGAACACATTCTTAACGTCGATTTTCCCCTTGACCTCAGGGCGGGGCCATATATGCTCTATGGAAGCGCTGAACACTTCAACCGCGCTACGCCAATTTACCCTCTTGGCATCAGTTTTTGAAAAAATGTCCGCATGTTGATCGGAATTTCAACATATTTCGCCTTATTTTCGCTCTTTTTCCGAAAAAAGGGCGC
>JAISOT010000072.1 GCA_031275465.1 Desulfovibrio sp. | reverse complement strand
CCAAAACCGTTTCAACCACGATTCGCAAGCGAGCCAATATCACCGTGGATGAGCGGGAGCTGCGGGCGCATGTAAATTCGCGTTACATTCCAAAGCTTCGGATAACGTACGGTATTTTTCGCACATTTGAAAAAATGGAGGTAGCCCGCCAAGTCGAACCGCCGTTTGTTTGCGTTCCTGAAAATTTCCTTCGTCACATCCCAATAAAATTAACGCATCGAGTACCTTCTGGCTACCATGTTTGCCTCGGGTTGATAGCTGTTGGAGTTCAACTCGCTCCTCTTGGGTCAAAGTCACGCGGTACAAAATTTTGGGCATGGTTTCCTCCTCTGTTTGAGAGAAAACATACCTCAATTTTTACGACTTTTCAAGCATGACATGACACTAGCACAAATTCCTCCGATTGGCGATGCTTTGACGGGATTAAAGCAGCATTTCCCTACGTCCGGATCCTTTGTTGAGTGTCCCATTGCTTCAATTTTCTCCACAAGGTGCTCCGGCTTACGCCGAGCAGGCTGGCCGCCTCCTTTTTCGAGTAGCGGACAGTTTCCATGAGTTTTTGCAATGTATCGGGATTTTCAAGGACAGCCCTTGGGTCCTCGGGGAGGGAAAATGATGCTTTTTGGTCCCGTCCCCATGAAATCTTCCCAGCGGCCTTGCGGTCATCCGTGGAAAGCTCCAGCAATTCATTGTAGATGAAAGGGAACGGCTCGGACATGAACATGGAATGCAGGACGAACCGCTCGGCGAAATTCCTGAGCTGGCGTACATTGCCGGGCCAGGCGTATCGTTTCAGCAGCGTCATTTGTTCTTCGTTCAGATGGATGAAGGGGCATTGTTCCTTCTCGCTGAAATGCCGTAAAAAATACGGCAGCAGAACATTGAGATCGCCTATTCTTTCCCGAAGCGGGGGGATATGGACGTTCATGACGTTCAGGCGGAAGAAGAGATCCTTGCGAAAGTCCTTCTCAAGCACAAGCTGCCAGAGTTCACGGCCGGAAGTGGCTATCACCCGCACATCAACGTAAATTTTGCGTGTTCCGCCGATGCGCATAAGCTCCTTCTCCTGCATTACGCGCAACAGCTTGGCCTGCACCGAGGCCGAAGCGGAGCAGATTTCATCCAGAAAAATCGTTCCCTTGTCGGCAAGCTCGAAGAGGCCCGCCTTGCCGCCTTTACGCGAACCGGTGAATGCCCCTTCCTCGTATCCGAACAGTTCGCTTTCCAGCAGGGGTTCGGGCAATTCGGCGCAGTTTATGGAAACGAACGGCAAGTGGCCGCGGGGGCTGTGGTTGTGAATGCCCTGCGCCAGAATTTCCTTGCCGGTGCCCGTTTCTCCGGTAATGAGCACGGTTGCGTCGCTTTTCGCATATATTTTGCACAATTCCACCGTGTTCTCCATGCGCTCGTCTTTGTAGATCAAATTCTCCAAACGCTCGCAGGCGACAAATCCGCTGGAAACTGAAATATTGATCGCCTGGCTTTGCCGCAGGACATCCTGCTGCTTCCTCAGCGTCAAAAGCATGCGCCCGGCTTCGTGTTTCGTGTGCAGGCGGGTCATGTGCACGACAAATACCCGTTTATTTATTTCAACGATATATTCGTTAGTTATTTTGGAGCGCTGCCGCGTCATTTTGGAAAAAGTGTTCTCGCCGAGATGGGGGATAAAGGAAGCGCCGATTATATCCCCGGCGGCGCCTTCCCCGAAAAACGAGCGCGCCCTCTCGTTGAGGCTGACAATGTTTCCCAGGGCGTCGAGGCACACCAAACCTTCGGTCATCGCATTCATGATGCATTCCGATTCACTCAGCAACAGCTCCTTTTCGCGGTTGGACTTCGCCACGTCCCTGGCGCTGTCCAAAATATTGTGTATCTGCTCCCTGGAGGGCGGCAGCGCCACATAGGGAACGCCGTACTCCCCGGCAAGGAGCCCCGTCGCATGGCCGCCGGCCACGCAGTCAACGGAATCCTTCGTGGCTGTTCTCACAAGCTGTCTGAGTTCCAACTCGGTGGAATATATTTTTTGCAGAATGATCACCCCAAGCACCCTGCCGAGAAGGCCCAAAATGGGCGCTCTGTGTTTATAGGCGGGCACAAGGACCCTCATGCCCGGTTTGCAGCTTGCGTTGAGGCTCCGCAGATTTTCAATGTCGGAAAAGGGAAGCGAGAGCACAGGCGTTTTCACGCTGCTGCGCAGGATGTCTCCGGTGGCGCGCCTGCTGATCATCACTTCCACCCCCTCGGCCTCCCATATCCTGGCCATGCGCACCGCCTCGGAAAAAGTGGCGGATGTGGCCAGTATCCTGTCTTGCGCCTGTCTGTTGTATTCAATGATGTACTGCTCAATGCGCGGACCGGCGCAAAAAACTCCGAAAGCAAACGGTGCCGGCATCATTGTTCACGCCTCGCGGGTTTTCATGTTTGGGTTCTGTCCCGATAGTGAATCATCCACACAAAAAATGCAACAAAATGTCGCAGGACGGCAGTGCTGAAATAAAGCTGAAAATCGTCGTCAGGCTCACGTCCGCGAGAAACATTTTGTGTCATTGTGCGCAAAAAATATGTTGCATTTTTTCCTTCCTTTTCAAAAAAACGCGGAGTTTTTCAACAACTTATTTTGTTGGCATCCTATTTGCTTAATACATGACCGCAATGCGGCGCGCATGCCCGGCATCGCAACGGGCAACAGCGCCAACGCAGCCTGGTTACCGCACCACAACAGGGAGGTCATTCATGTTGAACATCGGCAATGCCGGCGCCTACTGGAGGCAGGGGCGATGTCGGGAAGACGGGGCAGATTCCGACGATGCCGCGAAGGCCCTGGGCAGGAAAAAAACCATGGCCTACGGCATTCTCGCCGCGCACGATACGTCCGCCGTGCCCGGAAAATTCAAAATCAAATTTGACGGGCTTGTGACGCATGACATCACCTACGTCAGCATCATCCAGACAGCCATAGCCAGCGGAATGCGGGAATTTCCCCTCCCCGTGATGCTGACGAACTGCCACAACACGTTGCGCGCCGTAGGCGGAACCATCAATAACGACGACCACCGCTTCGGGCTTTCCGCCGCCATGCGCTACGGGGGGGATTACGTTCCGGCGCATATGGCCGTCATCCACCAGTACGCCCGCGAAGTGGCGGCCGGCTGCGGGACAATGATCATGGGCTCGGACAGCCACACGCGCTACGGCGCGCTGGGGTGCCTTGCCGTCGGCGAAGGAGGCGGAGAGCTGGTCAAGCAACTGGTGGGGCGTACCTGGGACATCGACTCCCCCGAGGTGGTGGCTGTCTGCCTGACAGGCAAAACCCGCCCGGGCGTTGGCCCCCAGGACGTGGCCCTGGCCCTGATTGCCGCGGTGTACAAGGACGGCGTGGTGAAAAACCGCATCATGGAATTTCTGGGGCCGGGCATCGCCGGGTTGTCCATGGACTACCGCATGGGCATTGACGTCATGACCACGGAAACGACCTGTCTCAGCTCCATATGGCAGACGGACGCCGCCGTGCGCGACTATCTTGCTGTCCACGGACGCCCGGACGCCTACAGGGAACTGCTGCCGCAGGACGATGCCTGGTACGACAAGGTAGTCCATATGGACCTTTCCGCCGTGGAACCCATGATCGCCCTGCCTTTCCATCCCAGCAACGCCTATCCCATCGCCCGCTTCAGCGAACATGCGTCGGACATCCTGGCGGAAGTTGAAAAAAACGCCCGCGCGCTTCTGCCGGAGCAATACGCTTCCTCCGTCAATCTTCTGGGGAAACTGGAAAAGGGACGTCTGCGTACGGACCAGGGCGTGGTGGCGGGTTGTTGCGGCGGCAGCTTTGAAAATCTGCGGGCCATGGCGGCCATACTGAAAAATAAAAGCGTCGGCGCCCTGGGCTACGATCTTTCGGTGTATCCGGCCAGCCAGCCCATCATGCAGGAGCTTCTGCGCGTCGGAGCCGCCGCGGATCTTATTTCCGCGGGCGTCACGCTGCGCACGGCCTTCTGCGGCCCGTGCTTCGGCGCGGGCGACACGCCGGGGCAGAATTGCCTTTCCATCCGCCACGTCACGCGCAATTTCGCCAACCGCGAAGGATCCAGACCGCCTGAGGGTCAAATGGCCTACGTGGCGATGATGGACGCCCGCTCCATAGCGGCCACCGCGGCCAACGGCGGTTTGCTCACCGCCGCCTCCCCGGATGACGGGAGCGGGGCTTATGGAGAGTATTCGTTCAATCCGGTTCTGTACGAAACCTGCGTCTATCACGGCCGGGGCAGGCCCAGAGCCGACACGCCGCTGGCTTACGGCCCCAACATCAGCGCCTGGCCGCCCATGTCCGCCATGCCCGGGGATCTGCTGTTGAGCGTGGCCTCAGCCCTGTATGATCCGGTGACCACCACGGATGACTTCATCGCTTCAGGAGAGCCATCATCCTTCCGTTCCAACCCGCAGCGGATGGCGGAGTATACCTTGCAGCGCAAAGATCCCGGCTATGTGCGGCGGGCCAAGGATATCCGTTCGCTGGAGGAGAAAAGACGCCAGGCGCTTGCCGAAGGCCGTCCCATGCCGGAAGAGGTGCGGGAAGTTTTCCGCCGCGCCGGTCTGGAGGGCCGCGAGGCGGACGCAGGCCTCGGCAGCCTCGTGTTCGCCCTTTGTCCGGGCGACGGTTCAGCCCGCGAACAGGCGGCTTCCTGTCAGAAAGTGCTCGGCGGCTGGGCCAACATTGCGGGGGCCTACGCCACCAAACGCTACCGCAGCAATTGCATCAACTGGGGTCTGCTGCCGTTCATCCTGGAAAACGCCGCATCCGCGGATTTACAGTGCGGCGATATCATATATGTTCCCGACATCCGCGCGAAACTTCAGGCGGGAGAGACGAGTTTCGGCGCGGAGCGCGTCCGCGGAGGCGCCCGAACGCCTCTCAAACTCGCGTTGCCCGGTATAGCCGAAGAGGAGCGCAGCATCCTGCTGGCCGGGTGTCTGATCAACTATTACAACGTGTCATAGGTATTTCACGTTCTTTGCGTCCATTACGGCCAAGGAGACTGCCATGAGTAAAAAACAGGCGACTCTCGATCACATAAGCACGGATGTGCTTGTAATCGGTGGAGGAAACGCCGCGTTGACCGCGGCAATAACCGCAAGGGAACTCGGCCTGAAAGTTTTGGTGCTGGAATCGTCCCCCATTGAAGTGCGGGGAGGAAACAGCCGGCATACGCGCAATATCCGCTATATCCACGATGCGGCGAACTCCTTCCTCACGGGCCCTTATCTGGAGGAAGAATGTTACAACGACCTTCTGATGGTGACCAAGGGCAACACCACGGAGAAGATGGCCCGTCTGGTAATCCGCGGCTCCCACAACGTGGGGGACTGGATGACGGCCCACGGCTGCCGTTTCCAGCCCGCGATGCGCGGCACGCTGCACCTGTCGCGCACCAACGCCTTTTTCCGCGGCGGGGGCAAGGGGCTCATCAACGCCTATCATGAAACATGCAGGCGCTTGGGCGTGCAGGTGATGTACGAGACGGAAGCCCTTGATCTTGAGGTGGCGAACGGTACCTGTACGGCCGTCCACGCGCAAGGGCCGAAAGGGGAATATCTCATACGCCTGCGCTCCGTGGTGCTCGCCAGCGGCGGCTATCAGGGCAACAGGGCATGGTTGAGGGAAGCCTGGGGCCCCACGGCGGACAACTTTCTCATCCGCGGCACGCCCTATGACAAAGGCGTCATGCTGAAGGCCATGATGGAAAAGGGCGCCAAAACCATAGGCGATCCCACCCAGGGGCACTGCGTGGCCATAGACGGCCGGGCGCCAAAATTTGACGGAGGGATCTGTACCCGTCTGGACTGCGTGCCCTTCGGCATTGTGGTCAATAAGGACGGGCGGCGCTTTTACAACGAAGGGGAAGAATTCTGGCCCAAACGCTACGCCATATGGGGCCGCCTGGTCGCGGGCCAGCCTGACCAGATCGGGTATGTGTTCATTGATGCGAAATCCATCAATCTGTTCATGCCTTCCGTGTTCCCTCCTCTGGAATCGGACACCGTCGGCGGACTGGCGGAGCAAATGGGACTGGAGCCAAACGCCGTTGAAGAAACCGTACGCGCGTTCAACGCGAGCACGAAGCCGGGCAGCTTCAATCCCGGCGAACTGGATGGCCTTGCCACCGAAGGCTTGGATCCGCCAAAAACCAACTGGGCGCGGCCGCTTGATACGCCGCCCTACTACGGGTACACGTTGCGCCCGGGAATCACCTTCACCTACCTGAGCCTTGTCATCAACGAACAGGCGCGGGTGGTGCAGCAGGACGATACGCCCTTCAACAATATTTTTGCCGCCGGGGAAATCACTTCCGGCAATGTTCTCGGCCAGGGGTATATGGCCGGATTTGGCATGACTATCGGCACGGTATTTGGCCGTCTAGCCGGCAAGGAGGCAGCGACATGTCTGATGAACTGAAATGCAAACAGCAGGCGGCCGTCCTGAAGGAAGCCGACCGGGTCATGGGTATCTGTAACGCATGCCGTTACTGCGAGGGAATATGCGCGCTGTTTCCCGCCATGGAACTGCGCCGCACTTTCACGGCCGGCGATCTGAACTACCTGGCGAACCTCTGCCACAACTGCCGGGGCTGTTACTACTGCTGTCAATACGCTCCGCCCCATGAATTCCAGCTGAACTTCCCCCAGGCCATGAGCGCCCTCCGCGCCCAGACATACGAGCAGACGGCTCCGGGATTTCTCAAAAAACTTTTCCCCAACAACGCATTTTACGTTTTCGCCGTTTCTTTGGTGGCCACCATCCTGTTGACGGCCGTTTCACTCTGCGCTTCAGGGCCGTCAGTCTTTTTCGGCGCCCACAGCGGCTCCGGCTCTTTTTACAAAATCATCCCATACGGCGCCATGTTGCTGGTGTTCTGCCTTGCCGGCCTGTTTGCCCTGGTAGCTCTGTTGCGGGGCGTGATCGCGTTCTGGAGGATTTCGGACGGAAAACTGCAGTGGCTTGATTTAGCCGCGCACAAAAAAGCCGTCAGGGATGTTTTGACCCTCAAATACCTCGACGGCGGGGGAGACGGCTGCAATTACCCGGACAACCGGTTCAGCATGATACGCCGTCAGTTTCACCATGCGGTTTTTTACGGTTTTCTCCTGTGCCTCGCCTCAACCTCCGTGGCCTTCATTTATGACCACGCGTTCGGCTGGCCTGCGCCATACGGGTTCTTCAGCCTGCCTGTGCTGCTGGGCACTTTCGGCGGTCTGGGATTGCTGGCGGGAACAGGCGGCATGCTCTGGCTGAAAACCGTCATGGACGCAAGGCCGGCCGATCCGGCCTCCACAGGCATGGACATGGCCTTTTCCGCCCTTCTTTTCCTGGTTTCCCTTTCCGGTCTGCTCCTGCTTGTGTTCCGCTCCACCGAGCTGATGGGCCTGCTGCTCTGCATCCACCTCGGACTGGTACTGGGGCTTTTTCTGACCATGCCCTGCGGCAAGTTTGTCCATGCGGTATTCCGCTACGCGGCCCTGGTGCGTAACGCGCATGAACAACGCACCGGACAGGTATGACGGCGGAGCGGACTGACTGCCGGCGCATCTCATGCCGGCGGTTCGGATTTGCACAAAACAGGGTTACAGCACAGAGGAGGAAGCAGCCATGATGGTTTGGATTGGAGTGGCAATTCTCATCGCCACGGCATTGGCCATGATCAGACGCTATGAATCCCGCATGGTGCTGATTGCGGCGGGTTTTCTTATGGCCCTTTGCGCCGGCGACCCCATGGCCGCTTTTAAGGGATTCACCAAGGGGATGACGGAAAGCAACCTCATCTGCAACATCTGTTCGGTCATGGGTTTCGCCTATGCCATGAAATTCACCGGCTGTGACACGCACCTCAGCGTGGGCGTTTCCGGATGGTTGCGTCATGTCCGGTTGATACTCATTCCGGCGGCCACCCTGACGACCTTTTTCGTGAATATCTCTCTGCCGAGCGCGGCGGGCGTTTCCGCCGCTGTGGGCTCGGTGGTCATCCCCCTGCTCATCTCCCAGGGGATTCCTCCCGCCATGGCAGGCTCGGCCGTCATGATGGGCACCTACGGCAGCATCCTTTCCCCCGGTCTCCCGCATAACCCCATGGTGGCCCAAATCGCCTCCCAGGTTTACGGCAGGGAGGTCAACGTCATGGAGGTCATTACCCGCCACTCTATGGCCAGCGTCACCTCGGTGCTGGTGGCCGCCTTTGTTCTCTGGATAATAGCCATATTCGTCACCAAAGAGACAAAAGGCTTTGTGGATGTCAACAACGAGTACGCGCCTCCGACAGACTTCAAGGTCAATCCTGTGTATGCGATTATCCCCGTGGTGCCGATAGCGCTGCTTATGGTTGGGGCGACCTTCCCCCAGCAGGTGCCCTGGCTGAGCAAGCTGCGGGTGGAGCATACCATGTTGCTTGGCGCCATCATCGCTCTTGTTGCCACGCGCAAGAACCCGAAGGAATTGACTAAATCCTTCTACAACGGACTTGGAAAAGGCTACGCCGACATTCTGGGCATAGTCATAGCCGCCGATGTGTTCGTCGGGGGGATGACTTCCATTGGTCTGGTGTCTGCGGGTATTGAACTGATGAAATCATCCACCAACGCGGCGAGCCTTGCCGCCGCCATAGGCCCCTTTGCCATGGCTGTCCTGTGCGGCTCGGGCAATGCCGCTACCATCGCCTTCAACGAGGCCATCACGGTGCATGCCCCGCAATTCAACATGGACGTCATCGTCATGGGCGCCATCGCCACCCTGACCGGGTGTCTGGGGCGTTGCATGTCCCCCCTGTCGGGCGTCGGCATCGTGTGTTCGGGCCTCGCCAGGGTCAATCCCATGGAACTGGCCAAGCGTAATGCCATACCAGCCCTGACAGGCGCGGTCGTCGGTTATTTGATACTTGTTCTGCTGTAGGCAATCCGTCAATATTGAAACAATGGCGGGCGGAAAGCCGTTTGGCACAACGGCTTTCCCGTTAAAAACCGTCAAGGAGCGATCACATGAGTAAAATTGCCATGACTACCCCCCTTGTGGAAATGGACGGGGACGAAATGACCCGTATCATCTGGAAGAAAATCAAGGAAATACTTCTTGAGCCGCACATAGATCTCAAAACGGAGTATTATGACCTGGGTCTGGCCAAACGCGATGAGACAGATGACAAAATTACCGCCGCATCCGCGGAGGCGACGAAAAAATACGGCGTCGCGGTCAAGTGCGCGACAATCACGCCCAACGCCCAGCGCGTGGAAGAGTACAAACTGAAGCAGATGTGGCGCAGCCCCAACGCAACCATCCGTGCCGCCCTGGACGGTACGGTATTCCGCGCCCCCATATTGGTCAACGGCATAAAGCCCGCCGTGAAAAACTGGGCCAAACCCGTTACCATAGCGCGCCATGCATACGGCGACGTGTACAAGCCTGCTGAAATGAAGATAGACAAACCCGGCAAGGTGGAGCTGGTATACACCCGGGCCGACGGCACCGTCACCCGCGAACTGCTCCATGAGTTCAAGGGGCCCGGCATCGCCATGGGCATGCACAACCTGGACGCCTCCATAAAAAGTTTCGCCCGGTCATGTTTCAACTACGCTCTTTCCGTCAAGCAACCGCTCTGGTTCTCCACCAAGGACACCATCCTGAAAAACTATGACGGCCGCTTCAAGGAAATCTTTGAGGAAGTCTTCAGGGAAGGCTATGAGGACAAATTCAGGCAGGCTGGCCTTGAATACTTTTACACCCTCATTGACGACGCCGTGGCGCGGGTTATCCGTTCGGACGGCGGCTTCATCTGGGCGTGCAAGAACTACGACGGCGATGTCATGTCCGATATGGTCGCCACCGCTTTCGGCAGCCTGGCCATGATGACGTCGGTGCTCGTTTCCCCCGACGGTTACTTTGAATACGAAGCGGCCCACGGCACGGTCACGCGCCACTACTACAAGCATTTGAAGGGCGAGGCGACCTCGACGAACGCCACAGCGACAATTTTCGCCTGGACAGGGGCGCTCCGCAAGCGCGGCGAACTGGATGCCCTGAAGGAATTGGCGGCCTTTGCGGACAGACTGGAAAAGGCCACCCTTGATACCATTGAAGCGGGCACGATGACCAGGGATCTTTACGGCCTCTCCGACCTGCCGTCCAAACGCGCGGTCAATACCGAGGAGTTTTTGCGCGCCGTCGCGGGAAGACTGTAAGCCCGCCCGGCGGTGAAGGAGTTATTTCCGGTTGCAAACAATTTCACCTTTCAACGGAAACCGCCGAACGCTGGCCCGCGAATTGCCGCGCATAGGCGGTTTCTTCATTCAACCCTTGCTTCTCTTTACGAATCCTTGTGCTTCCCGGACCGGAAAATCGCGGAACAGGAAATGACCCTGAAGGCAATCGCCAAGAAAAACGAACCGTCTCAACGTCGTTTTTCCCCTTGACCTCAGGGCGGGGCCATGCCTTAACGGGGACTGTTGTTGCGCCGCTTTCTCTGCGGATAGAGAAAGAAATTCCAGTACAACACGTATACGGGCAGCACGACGAGCATCATGATATACGCCCAGTTTTTGGTATACAGAAAATATTGATAGAACGTGCTGAATTCCATTGCATTCTCCTTCGCCTCAGTGGGCGTCCTTGAAATTCGGATGTTCGTAGAGCACGGGCATGTGATACACAATAAAACGATAGGCCGTCACAATCATTGTTACCACAAAGCAGGAAATCCAAATTTCCCAGATGCTCGGGAAATACCTTTCGGCCGAGGGCAATGCGTAGTTATAGGCGATCATGCAGACATTGAAGCGATTGAGCACGATGCCCAGTACCGTAGCGGCCGCGGCGAAACGGCAGATCTTCAGGTTGCGTTCCCTGGCTCCCTTGGCATAGAGAAAAGCCGGCAGCAGAATGAAGCCGAGCACTTCCACAAGCCACAAGACCCCATAACCGGAGCAGAGATAGGGCGTGTTGGCCTGTACCAGCAGATCGGTGAGTTTGATCATGAAGTAAGCGAACAGAATAAATGACACGGCCTTGGAGAAGCTGAAGACCACCTCGTCGGCTTCCTTCAGGTGAGTGGCGTCCATGTAGTGGTGCACGCTTTTATGCGCGAACATGCCTTCAAAAATGACCATGGAGCCGCCGGCGGCCATGGAGCTGACGAAAAAGAACATGGGTATGAAAGGGGAATACCACAGCGGATGCAGCTTGCCCGGAGCGATAAGAAACAGCGAGCCGAGCGATGACTGATGCAGCGTGGAAAGCGTTACGCCGAAGATGGTCAATATAATGGTGGTGCGGTTGACCAGCGCACGCCATTTGAGCAGAAAGGGGAATTTTTCCGCCAGCCATTCGCACGGGGCAACGGAAAATTCCACGAAGAGCACCGTGAGATAGGTGGCCACGCACAGGCCGACTTCAAAAAGCACGGATGTCGTGCCGGGGAAGAAAAACATGTAGGGCAGGCGCCACCAATGCCCCAGATCGTACAGCAGGGCCACCACCACAAAGGCGTAGCCGAGAAAGGCAGTTGTCACGGCCGGACGCACGGCGGAATGGAAGTGCTTCATACCCATGACATAACAGGCCACAGTGGTGAAATAGCCGCCGGCCGCCAGCGCCACGCCGCACAGAAGGTCAAAGCCGATCCACATGCCCCAGGGTTGCACGTCGGAAAGATTGGCGACCGAGCCGATGCCCTGGGTAAAGCGCACGAGAGTGATGATCAGGCCGCCGGCGAGTATGAAGGCGGTCAGGATATTGCCCTTGGTGAAGGTAAAAAACTCACCGAGGTTGAACAGCTTGTCTTTTGCGGGAATGAGAATGCCGTGTGCCATTTACTTATCCTCCCCATGATGCCCGCAGTTCGCGCAGGCTTCCTCCCTGGTTTTCAGAACCTCGGCCATGGCCTGGCGCGCCGTGTCCGCAACGCCGGGCCCCTGGGTTTCCGCAATCTTGCGAACGGCGGCATCCATGGCATTGGCCATATCGTCCCTGGCCTCCTTGATTACCGCTTCAGTTTCAGCCTTGTGCAGGGCATCGCGGCGTTTTGATATGGCGTAGGCCCCTCCGAAAAGCACCGGCCAGAAAGCCACGATCATCGGCACAGCGCCAAGCGCCCCGGCCGTCAGTTCACCCATGGGACGGTTGCCCAGATGCGTGTCCAGCCCCAGCGCCTTGAATTCATGTCCGGTTTCCGCCAGTGGGTGCTTTTCGTCCGCAACAGCGGAGGCGGACGGAGCCAGCACCATCCAGGCGGTGCCGCCGGCATCCCATTCTCCATAGATATAGTCCGCATATTTGCCGGGATTGGCCTTGATGCGCGCGCGCGCCACCTTGATGAGATCGGAGCGGCGGCCGAAGGTCAGAGCATCCATCGGGCAGGCATCCACGCAGCCGGGGAGTTTGCCCTCCTTGAGACGGGGCTCGCAGAACGTGCATTTCTGCACAAGAGGATCCCAGGCGTCGTTGTACTCGAAACTCGGCACGTAGAATGGACAGGCGACCATGCAGTAGCGGCAGCCCACGCACTGGGAGCCGTCGTATGTGACGCTGCCGTCGGGCTGCTTCTGGAAGCATTTGGCAAAACAGGCCGAGGCGCATGCCGGGTCATTACAGTGGAAGCACTGCAGTTTGCGGAACACCGGCTTGTCGTCCAGTTCATACTTGTTGACCACCGTCCAGGCGGTCGGCGTCATGCGGCGGCGCTCGTCCAGCGCGGAGAGATCATCGAAAGGCTTGTCGGGCCTGGGCAGGCCGTTCGCCTTGTTGCAGCCTTCCTCGCAACGGCGGCAGCCGATGCAGCGGGTCGTGTCGTGCAGCACCCCGTAACTGTTTTCATAATAGGGCCAGGTGTGCGTGCCGCCGGCGGCCTTGGCTGCCCCAGCCGTGCCCAAAGCTGATGCCGCGCCGGCGCTGCCCAGAATAGTCAGAAATTTTCTGCGATTCATTACTCTCCTCCTAACGTTGCGGCGGCGCTGTCGGCAAGCCTGGCCTCACTGTGCTTGTGGCAGGTGACGCACGAAGTGTTGAGGGGCCTTGCGACGTTCATGCCCTTGTGGCAACCCATGCACAGCAGGTGATAGGCGGCCTTGAGTTGCGGACGTTCGGGATTGGCGGGATTGATGCGCTGTGGATGGCAACTACCGCATTTGGGCGGCGCGCCTTTCAGCGGGCTGTTGTGATGGCATGTCGAGCACAGCGTTGTGGGCTGATTATGGAAGGCCGAAGCCAGGGAGTTGTCCTCAATGCGCTCCATAAGTGAGGCGACATGTCTGCGGTGGGCGTACATGCTGGCTTTATAGTGATCGGCGATCTCGTCGATCATCACCTTGTAGGGGCCGTCCGTGGGCTGGAGCTGCGTCGGATTTTCGCGGGCTTTCAGCGTATCGGCCGCGAGTTCGGCGTTTCTGTCGTCTGGCAGGCTACCGGCGATTCCGGCTACCATATCGGCCTTCGTCAGGCCGTTCACCTTATGACAGGTGTTGCAATATGTCTCAGGGCGAGCGGGTTTCACAACATTGTGACAGCCGGCGCATTCCTGCTGCTGGAGTTGCCTCGTATGACAGCCCACACAGCTCTGTGGCGTGTTTTCCTGCATCTGTCGGGCGATGTTCGGGGAATGCATAGCCTGGGCCAAGGTAACAAATTTGCCTTCGGCCCTGCCTTCCACAGTGTGACAGGTTGTACAGGCAACCGTGTCGCCGGTGTGGTGGCATGACTCACAGCTTTCAATACGATTCTCGTGAACGAGGTGATTGAAGGCCACAGGTTTCATGCCGACGCCTTCAGGATTGGGTTTTTCGCCAACAGGAAAGATGACCATGGCTGACGGCGCGTCACTGACACTTGTCAACGCAGGGGCCGCCGCGGGCGCGGGACCGGCATCCCCAAGTGTCAAATACGCCACGCCGGCCACGGCAATCGCCGCCAGCAGGAGCAGTGTTGTGCCATTCCTCATGTGCTTTTCCTTTTGCATTCAGGCAGTCCCAAAAATAATCACACCCGCAGCACCACGCTTTGGGGCGTTGCCGCCCGTTGCGCGGGGCGGTATACTTAGATGCAAAATTTTTAACCTGTTTGTAAAGCGGCGTCAAGGGGTCTTACGAAAAATGTGGAGATGCAGGCAAAAATTCCCCTTGGCTCTGGAACATCGGACAAGGTCCTGACAGGCCGGAAAACGCTTCAAAACAGTACGTTACGCTGATAAAAGCGGAAAAGTCAGGTACCCCCGGCAAAGCCGGGGGCTTGAGATAGCGTGAACCGCTCAAAGCGGTTGAATGGCTGGCGTCGTGCTGACTGCAAAAAGGCTGCGGCTTCTCCCAGACTCCCAGGAAACACCGGGGCTGGATAGGTTTGCGCATGTTGAAAATGGTCAATTACAACAGCAAATCACCATTGAAAATGTGTACGTTGCCCTGCGGGATTTGCTTGCAAATCCCCGCCGCAGGCTTGCCGCAAGGCGAATTCACTTCGCCGTCAAGCGACAGTCTCAAGCGTAACATGCCCCGGTTTGATAATTTGATGTTTCTCTTGGCCCGTTTTGCTTTTTGGAGGCGGCATCCAGATTTGAACTGGAGATGAAGGTTTTGCAGACCTCTGCCTTACCGCTTGGCTATGCCGCCGGGATTTGGAGCGGGAGACGGGATTTGAACCCGCGACTTCAACCTTGGCAAGGTTGCACTCTACCGCTGAGTTACTCCCGCTTGAAGTTCGACTGTATATACCGCAGGCGCGGGGACTGTCAAGAGGGATTTCACTGAAATGTTTCACGCGGCCGCCGGAGCGGCGGCAAAACACTCCTCATGTTTTGAACCGGAGACTCAGAACAGCCCGTATTTTGTCAACCGCCCCGCCATGCGCAGCGCGTCCTCCCGCAGAAAAAACCAGGCCGCGGCAACGATGCAGGCCAGAAAGCAGTACTCGCCCAGACTGCCGGTGGAGCAAAGATTGAACGAAAGGCGTCCAGCGCGGGAAAACGGCCGCAGGGGCACGCCGCGGGGCGTGCACATGTCCAGAAGCACATGGCTCAAACCGCCGAAACCCAAGCCCGCCAGCATTGACTGCGCGGCGGGAGAAATATGGGCCGCCATCGCTCCCGCGAACAAGGCGATCCACCAGCCGAACCAATGGGTCGGGCCGCGGTGGATGCGGTTAAAGACACGTTGCCGGCCGCGCGAAGTCAGGGCAAGGCCTGAGAGACGCTGATCCAGCACGTCCGGCAGCACGGCCCCGGCGCAGGCGGCCAGTATGCCGCCCGGCGGCAGATTAAGAGCCAGAGCCGCCGTCACGGCCGCCGCCTGATGAGTTATCCACTTCATTGTTTTTCTTCTTCGATGGTTAGGCCCTTTCCTCCGGCGGACCGCCGAGCGATTCCTGCGCTCTCACGGTCACGGGACGGTCATAACAGGCAAACATGGCCTCAACCTGTTGTGGTAAAGGAGACCGCGTGCACAGGCTGACCAGCGGAACGATGAGAAGTCCGGCCAGCATCGCAAACGCGCCGGCGTTGATGGGCGATTGCAGCAAGGGGGGAAAGCCGCCGCGGAAAAAAATATTGGCGCACATAAACAGCGTGCTGAACAGAAAACAGGCCCAAACGGCGGAGCCCGTCGTGCGCTTCCAGTAAAGGCCGTACAGAAGAGGCGCCAGAAAGGCGCCGGCCAGGGCTCCCCAGGAAATGCCCATGAGTTGCGCGATAAGGGAGATGCCGCCCTTATATTGGATAATGGCGATAATTGCGGAAACCAGGATAAAAACGGCAATCAGGAACCGGATGACGTACAATTGCAGCGCGTCATCCATTTTTTTGAATGCGGTATTCCTGAGGAAATCCAGCGTGAATGTGGAGGCTGAGGTCATGACCAGAGCCGAGAGGGTTGACATTGACGCGGACAACACCAGCATCACCACGATACCGATGAGCAAAGGGGAAAATCCCGAGAGCATCGCCGGAATGATGGAATCGAAACCTTCTGCCGCCACATTCACCCTGTCGGAAAACAGGCGTCCGAATCCGCCCAGAAAGTAACAGCCGCCGGACACCAGTATGGCGAAGACAGTGGAGATAACGGTGCCCTTCCTGACGCTTTTTTCCGACTTGATGGCGTAAAATTTCTGCACCATCTGCGGCAGCCCCCAGGTTCCCACCGAGGTGAGAAGCACAACGCCCAGCAGGTTCAAAGGGTCCGGCCCGAAGAAGGAGGCGAACACGCCGGGCATGTCGGACACTGTGGGGTCGCTCACCCGCGCGAGCAGCCCGAGGGAATTCATGAAACCGCCGTGCGCCAGCAGTACGGCCGCCACCACGGCGACAATGCCGACGAGCATGATGACGCCCTGTATGAAATCATTGACGGCTGTGGCGACATAGCCTCCGGCAATGACATAAATGCCGGTCAACACCGCCATGGCCGCGATGCAGATGGTGAAGTCCACTCCGAAAGCCATGGAAAAAAGCCGCGACAGGCCGTTATACAGTGAAGCCGTGTAGGGGACCAGAAAAATGAAGGTAATGATTGAAGCCCCGATCTTGATGCCGCGCGAGCAAAAGCGTTCGCCGAAAAACTCCGGCATGGTGGCGCTGTCAAGATGCCGTGTCATGATGCGGGTGCGGCGCCCCAGAACCACCCAGGCCAGCAACGATCCGATCATGGCGTTGCCGAGACCGATCCACACCGCGGAAATGCCGAACTTCCAACCGAACTGGCCGGCGTATCCCACAAAGACCACCGCGGAAAAATATGATGTCCCGTAGGCGAAAGCCGTCAGCCACGGCCCGACGGAGCGGCCGCCCAGCACAAAACTGTCGACGTCCGTATTGCGCTTGCGAAAATAGAATCCGATTCCTGCCGTGACGACAAAAAACACAACGAGCAGCAGCACTTTGACAAACATACGGGCCTACCTGCCTCCAAACGCTTTTATTTCACGCTGTTCCTGTTCTTCCCCAAGCAGGGCGGCGGCGTAGTCCGCGCCGCTGAAGGGACGCAGATCTTCAAGCTTTTCGCCAAGGCCCACGAAACTGATGGGCAATGAGTACTCCATGGCCACGGCTATGGCAATGCCCCCCTTGGCCGTTCCGTCGAGCTTTGTCAAAATAAGCTCGTCAACGCCGGAGGCATCCCTGAAAAGTTTTGTCTGCGACAGGGCGTTCTGCCCCGTTGTCGCGTCAATGACAAGCATTGTGCGGTGCGGCGCGCCGGGATGCTTTTTGCCGAGCACCTGACGAATTTTGGTCAATTCTTCCATCAGATTGGTTTTGGTCTGCAGACGTCCGGCCGTATCCACAAAAAGCACGTCCGCCCCCGCCCTCACCGCCGCCTCCACGGCTTCATAGGCGACGGCCGCCGGTTCGGCGTCCGCCGGCCCGGCATGGAAAAGCGCGCCGGCGCGCTCCGCCCATATCCGCAACTGTTCGACAGCCGCGGCGCGGAAGGTGTCAGCCGCCGCAATCATCACTTTTTTGCCCTGAAGACGGGCGCGGTAAGCCAGCTTGCCGATGGTCGTGGTTTTGCCCACCCCGTTCACTCCCACCATCAGCACCACTTCCGGCAAATTTACCGCGGTGATGCGACGCGGCGCGGCGAAAACGGCTTCCACCTCACGGCGCAGCGCATCGCGGACAGGAGCGGCCCGGGTGATGCCTTCACGCCGGGCGGCGCTCCGTAAACGGTCCACAAGGGCAAGCGAGGTTTCATAGCCCATGTCGGCCATGATAAAGACTTCTTCCATGTTCTCCCAAAATTTTTCGTCAAGTTCCCCGTGCCCGGAAAAAAGCGCGTCCAGCCGGCGCGCCAGATGTTCCCGCGTACGGGCCAGCCCTTCGCTGATTTTCAGAAAAAGGCGATTGCGCTCATCCTCTTCGTCTTCCAAATCCAGGGCCAGAGCAAGGCGATACTGCAGTTCGGAGCGAAATTCCTCAATACGGCGGTATTCCATGCGGGCGAGCCATCCGTCAAATTCCCGCACAAAGGTCCGCGCTTCTCCCCCGGGCACATCAAGAGCGCGCAAAAGAAAAAGCAGCCGCGCATTGAACAGTTCGCCCGCCGTGTCCACTCCTTCCAGAATAATGGCGAGCCAGGCCGAGAGCCGGGGTTCCGCCTCGCGCAAACGCAAGGTCAGGGCGGCGTCGCCGCCGTCAGGGGCATTGCCTTTCCCCGCATCGGGCAAAGCCGGCGCGATTTTTTCGCGACGGGCCTCAGCCTCCCCCCCCGCCTCATCGGCGGGCGTCCCGCCGCCGAAAATGCGTTTTACAGCGGAAAAAAATCCCATGCAAACTCCTTTCTGTCCGGTCTCGCGGCGACCTGATGCCGCGGGTTTTTTCAGGCCCGGTGGGGATCTGGCTCCGCCTTCCAGGCCCGTATGGCCTCACGCAGCAGGGCCTCCCGCTCCGGAGGCAGCGTCTTGAAATCTTCGGCAAAAACATGAAGACGCGTGCCGCCCCTGGGGGCGAACAATCCTTTGATCCGGCACCAGCAGGGAGCGACGGCGCCGCGCAAATCATCCAGAACCGTGTTGGCGATGGTTTCCATAAAGGACTGATGGTTGCGAAAGGCAATCATATAGAGTTTGAAGCTTTTTGTTTCCACGCAAAGCCTGTCCGGTATGTATTCCACGCTGATGGTTCCCGTGTCCGGCTGCCCGGTAACCGGGCAGAGGGAGGTGAATTCGGGGAAAACGATGCTGATGATGTAAGGCCGCGAGGGATAGCGGTTGGGAAAGGATTCCAGAAGATACGCGCCGGGGCCGTTTTCCGGACAGGGTAACCTGCCCGTGCCCAAAATCCGTAAACTGCCGGTTTCGTCCTGACTGCGGCTGGTCATATCGTCCTCTCCCCGTTTTGCTGCACGCGATTCCCTGTTGTTCAGACGTCCCTTCGGGCAACACTTGTAACGCATCGCGCTTGCGGCTACAATAGGCCGGGCAGCATTCGCAATACACCGCATACGGAGCCGCCATGCAACTCACGCTTCGCCCCGCGCCCTGCGCCAGGGACACTTTCCTGCCGCTTCTCCCTTCCGGATATTCCAGTCCGGCGGGCTTCCCCGCCCACAGCCTCCTGCGTCCCCCAGGCCCTGTCCCCCATTTGCCCGTCGGCACACGGCTGCTGCACACAAATGACAAATCCCTTTTTGCCGTTACGGGAATGCTGCGCCCTCCGGCGAAGCTTCATGCCCTTGTCTGCCCCTTGCTCACGGCGCTTGAGGATATTTCCGCGGAACCCCCGGCGGAGCTGCGCCTTTCCGTGCATAAACCGGGGATAAGCCTTGCCTGGATAACCCTTTCCGACAAAGGTTATCGCGGAGACCGCGAAGACACAAGCGGTCCGCTTATTGCGGATATCCTTTCGCAAATCCTGCCTGTCTGCCATAGCCAGGGATTTCTGCTCCCCGACGACGCCGACATGCTGCGCGCGCTGCTCACCGAGCTGGCTTTGACGGAAGGCTATGACATTATCTGCACTACCGGCGGCACGGGCCTTTCCCCACGGGACATATCCCCCCAGACAACAGCCAGGGTAATGGATCTGCCCCTGCATGGCATCCGGCAGGCCATGCTGGCCTGCGGCCTTGCCGTAACGCCCCGCGCGGCGATTTCCCGCGCGGAAGCCGGCATACTGGGAAAGAGCGTCGTCATCAACCTGCCGGGAAGCAGCAAGGCGGTACAGGAAAACCTGAACGCCGTAATGCACGCCCTGCCTCACGCCCTTGACAAACTGCACGGAGACGGCAGGGACTGCGGCGGACAGGCGGACTGAGAGAAAGTACGTATGTCTCTGTTTTTCGGCCAATTTGGCGACATCTGCAGAATGATCAAAATTGAGCATTCTGTTTTCGCCCTGCCTTACGCCTATGCGGGCGCCGTCCTGGCGGCCGGCGGCCTGCCCCCGGCGCGGAGCCTGATATTTCTGACCGTGGGCATGGTAGCGGTGCGCTCTTTCGCCATGACTTTCAACAGGATAGCCGATCTTGATTTTGACCGGGCCAATCCGCGCACGCAAAATCGCCCGCTTGTCACGGGAAAAATCAGCCTCAGACAGACCTGGGCCTTCTGCGCCGTCATGGCCTTTCTTTTCATTGCGGCGTGCGCATGCCTGAACGCGGTCTGTCTGCGGCTCTCCGTCCCGGCTCTGCTTTTTGCCGCGGCTTACAGCCTGCTCAAAAGGTTTACCGCCCTGTGCCACTTCTGGCTTGGAGCCACGCTGGGCCTGGCTCCCCTTGCGGGCTGGCTCAGCGTAACGCCGCAAAGCCTCGGCCTGGCTCCGGTGCTGCTCTTTTTCGCGGTAACGTTCTGGGTGGCCGCCTTTGACATTTATTACGCCTTTCAGGATATGGATTTTGATTCGGCCCATGGGCTTTATTCCATGCCTTCCGCCGCCGGAGCGGAAACTGCCCTGGCCGTTGCCGCCTTCTCCCACGCCATGACGGCCGTTTTTTTGCCGCTGGCCGGTTTCGCCGCCGGTCTTTCCTGGCCCTGGTTCACCATCTGCGCGGCTGTTGCGGCGCTGCTTTTTATGGAGCACAGGCTTGTGCGGACAAAGGGGTTGCGGCATATCAACATGGCCTTTTTCACTCTCAATGGCATCATCTCGCCGGCGGTGCTCGCGGGAGTGGTGCTGGGCGTAGCCGTGTGAGCGCAGATGACGCCAAAAAAGCGGTATCAACGGCGGGGCGATTCCCCTGACGACGGCGCGGCCCCGGCGCGGCCAAGCCGTTCCGCCCGAAAACGCCGCAGTCTCGCCCTGCAGGGCATAGGCGAGCGACTGACCCGCCTTGCGCCGGAAACTCTGTCGCGCCTTGGGCTGCCGCCCGCGCTCCGGAATGCCGTATGTCAATACTCCCGTATGCGCGGCCATGAGGCCAGACGCAGACAGATGCAGTATATCGGCCGCCTCATGCGTGAAATGGACGAACCCTCCCTGGAGAGGATCATTCGGGCGGATATTTCGCCAAGTTCGGAACATGAGACGCTGGTTGCCGCGACAAAAGCGGCGGAGCCGCTTGACGGGAAAAGGTCAGGCGTGTAGAAAACACCATTGAGATTGTGATGCCATGCAAAAGCCTTTGTAGCTCAGTCGGCAGAGCGCATCCTTGGTAAGGATGAGGTCAGCGGTTCAATCCCGCTCAAAGGCTCCAGAAAAATCAAACTGTTGCAAAAACAACCGTAAGCCTTTCTCTCTTCAGATGGAATTTTGCTCCCCTCCTGTCCCACTTTTTTTGATTGTGGGGTGTGAGCTTTCACGCAACTTGAGAATTTCTTTCACGTAACTTGAGAACAGAAATGCCATTTTTCCGGCAAAAAAGCCCGCATTTTCTTGCGGGCTTTTCTTCTGCTCTGTGTGCTGATTTTGACACGGTTTTTATACGGTTTCCGCGTTTTTTATATGTTTTGATATTTCTTCAATAATTCTATGATATTGCGATATAAAAATGGTGTAATTGAAGCTAGGAGCCTGTCGCCGGCGCGGGCCTTGCGAGCGATACCCCTCAGAGGTATCGCGGCCGCAAGGGCCGTGACGGCTCCGGTTCTATGCCCCTGCCTCATGTTTCATACTCATATAACGTTGCGTTCCCCACTTTTGGACTGCCATATACGTTATCACAATAATCTGAAAACGTATTGTACTTTTGCAATAATTTCATATATAATATTTCGAAATAATTGCAAAAAGAGGGTTTAATACAATGGTTTTCATCCAAGCTCATCACACAATACGGTTTATCTTATACCTCCGTCCCTAGTGTCACGTTCATGAAATAAATTTGATTTATGCGGAAAGTGGTTTTCCATCGTAAGTCCATTTGAACGGGTGTGCCGATTGCTCGTTATAGCATCGGATATAACG
>JAISOT010000149.1 GCA_031275465.1 Desulfovibrio sp. | reverse complement strand
ACGGACGTGGTGATTTACGCGCCCGATTATGGCGTGGTGATCATTGAACGGGCCAATGCGCCTCACGGCTTTGCCCTGCCCGGGGGCTTCATCGACGAAGGCGAGCAGGCGGAGGACGCGGCCGTTCGGGAAATGCGGGAAGAAACCGGCCTTGACGTGGAGCTGACAGGTCTTTTGGGGGTTTACTCCCATCCGCTTCGTGACCCCAGGCGGCACACCTTGAGCGTGGTGTTCGCCGGCCGCCCTCTCAATCCGACGCGGCTGCGCGCGGGCGACGACGCGAAGTCGGCCGCCTTCCATCCCCTGCACCGGCTGCCGGCTCCTCTGGCTTTCGATCATGCGCGAATCCTGCATGATTTTCAGGAGTTGCTGGCGGGCAGACGCGCCATGAGCCCGGTGGAGAAACACTCCTGATGGGCTACGCCTGTCTTGCCGACTGCCTTGCCGATCTTCGGGATCATGGCCACCTCAAGCTTGTGGACGCCCCCATTGATCCGCATCTGGAACTGGCGGCCGTACAGCGCCGGCTCTTCCGGGCAAAAGCGCCGGCCGTTCTGTTTACCGGCCTCAAAGGAACCGGATTTCCCATGCTGGCCAACCTTTTCGGCACGCGGGAAAGATTGCGCTTTCTCTTTCGTGACTCCCTGAAGGCAGCGGAACTCCTGCTCAAAACGGCATCCAGCCCAGGGGAAATTCTCAAACATCCCTGGCGCGCCGCGAAACTCGTGCCGAGCCTGGCGCGAATGCCGCCGCGCCGGGTTTCCCGCGCCCCGGTGCTGGAATGCCGCTGCCCCCTGGAATCTCTGCCGCGTCTGACAAGCTGGCCCCACGACGGCGGCCCCTTCATCACCCTGCCCCTGGTGTACACGGAGCACCCCGGGAAACCAGGCCTTGCCGGCTCAAATCTGGGCATGTACCGCGTGCAGCTGGCAGGCAACGACTACGCCGGCGATGAGGTGGGCCTGCACTATCAGATCCATCGCGGCATCGGCCCGCACCATGCCGTTGCTCTGGAGAAGGGAATCCCCCTGCCCGTGCATATTTTTGTCGGCGGTCCTCCCTGTTTGAGCATAGCTGCGGTAATGCCTCTGCCAGAGGGGATTTCCGAACTGTATTTTGCCGGCCTTCTGGGCGGCAGGCGCACAGCCCTCGCCCGCGCGCGATTGCCGCTGCCGTTGCTGGCCGAGACGGATTTTTGCCTGAGCGGCCATATTCTGCCCGGATTGAAGCCGGAAGGCCCCTTCGGCGATCATGTGGGATATTACAGCCTGCGGCACGACTTTCCGGTTGTCAGGGTGACGGAAGTCCACCACCGCAAAAATGCCGTCTGGCCCTTTACCGTTGTGGGACGCCCTCCTCAGGAAGATACGGTTTTCGGCGATTTTATCCACGAGCTTACAGCGCCCCTGGTGCCGCAGGTTTTTCACGGCATCCGGGAAATCCGCGCGGTGGACGCCGCCGGCGTGCACCCCCTGCTGCTCGCCGTCGGCAGCGAACGCTACACGCCCTATGAGGCGCGACGCCGCCCCCGCGAACTGCTCACAGCGGCCCTTCACCTTTTGGGAACAACGCAGACGGCCCTTGCCAAGTATGTCCTGCTGGCGGCGGGCGAAGACGCTCCGGACCTGCATGTGCGCGATACCGAGGCTTTTTTGCGTCATATTCTCGAGCGCGCGGATTTCAGCCGCGACCTGCACTTCATAACGCGCAGCACCGCCGATACTCTGGATTATACTGGTTCGGCCCTTCACGAAGGCTCAAAACTCATCTGGGCCTCAGCCGGCGAAAAAAAACGTGAACTCGGCCGCGAAATTGGCGAGACTCCCGCCCTGCCTCCAGGCTTTGGCAGGATGCTGCCCGTCCTGCCGGGCGTGGCTGTCCTGCGCGGCCCAAAACATACCCTGCCGCGCGACACCCAGGACAGCGCCATGGAGAATTTGGCCGGAGCGCTTGCCTCCTGGAGGCAGCAGGAGGCCTTTCCCCTGCTGGTTGTTGTGGATGATCCGGATTTTTGCGCACGCGATACCGACAATTTTTTATGGATCGCCTTTACCCGCTCCGACCCGGCCACGGACAGCTATGGCCCGCATGCGCTCACGCGCGCAAAGCACTGGCTGTGCCGTCCTCCCCTCATTCTGGACGCGCGTCTGAAATCCTTTCATGCCCCGCCGCTGGAGGAGGAACCGGCTGTGACGGCGGCGGCGGAAAGTCTGGCGGCTCCCGGCGGGCCTCTGCACGGATTTTATTGAGTTTTTTATTGCTTGAAGCCTGCACCACTGTGGGCTAGTATGGCGTGAAACATATTCTGATCCCGCGCTGACGGAACGGGTGAGCATATAATTCCGGAAAGCGCAATCTGTTTTTCCATGGAGGCGACTATGCCTGAAGCACCGGAAAAAAATCTGGCTCTTGATATTGTCCGCATTACGGAAGCGGCCGCCCTAGCTTCCGCCCGCTGGCTCGGCCGCGGGGACAAGATAGCCGGGGACCATGCCGCCGTGCAGGCCATGCGCGTCGGCTTTTCCACCTTGAACATTGACGGCACGGTCGTTATCGGAGAAGGCGAAAAAGACAACGCCCCCATGCTCGCCAATGGGGAAAAAGTGGGCAGAGGCGGCGATCTCGCTTTGGATGTCGCCGTGGATCCCGTTGAAGGCACAAACCTTCTGGCCTACGGGCGGCCCAACGCGATTTCCGTGATAGCGGTTTCCCCGCAGGGCAGCATGTTCAATCCCGGGCCAAGTTTCTACATGCAGAAACTCGTTGTCGGCAGCGAAGCGCGCGATGTTGTGGATATTGACGCGCCCATCAGGGCAAATCTGAAAAACGTCGCCAAGGCTCTCGGCAAAAGCGTGCAGGATCTTGTTGTCTTTGTGCTGGACAAGCCGCGCCATCAGCGCCTGATCGAAGAAATCCGCGAGGCGGGGGCGCGTATCCAGCTCCAGACGGACGGCGACGTCATCGGCGCGCTCATGGCGGTGGATCCGCGTTCTGAAGTGGACATCATGATGGGCACCGGCGGCACTCCTGAAGGCGTGCTTTCCGCCTGCGCCATCAAAGGGCTTGGCGGCCAGATACTGGCAAGGCTTGATCCGCAGTCCTACGTGGAAAAAGAAACCATCAACGAAGCCGGTATTGATCTGCGCGAGGTGCTCACGGTCAATAACTTGGTGCGTAGCGAAGACTGTTTTTTTGCCGCCACAGGTATTTCCGGAGGAGATTTTTTGCGCGGCGTGCGCTACAGCACCGGACACGCGGTAACGCATTCCCTCGTCTTGCGCGGAAAAACAGGCACCCTGCGCTATGTGGAGTCTTACCACAATATGGACAGACTTTCCAAATTCAGCGCGGTGCAGTACTGAATGAAAAAATTGCGGACAGCGGCGCTACGGCCTGTCCTGTTGGGCTTTTGCGTCCTGCTCGCATCCTGCGTGTTTTTATGCGCGACAGCGTCGGATGCGTTATGGGCCACCCAGCAGACGCGGCAGACGGCGAGCGGGAAATCGCGGCCGGGCAAGACTACGCAGAAACAGGCGCATGCCCGGAAAACCCCAAAACCCAAGCAGGAAAAAGCAGGATCGGTATACGACGATCAGCCGGGGATCACAGATGAGGAACTGAGGCGCTTTTTGCAAGTGCTGCCGCAGTTCCGCAACTGGTGCCGGGAGAATAACGAGAGGCCTCGGCCCGTCGTGCGCGACGGCAAAGCAGACTTCGCGTATTCAGGAAGGGCCGCGGACTGGGTGCATTCCCGCGGCTGGCGGACGGAACGCTTTTTTTGCGTCATGGGGCGCCTGGCGACCGCCCTTGTCATCGTCGAGGAAGGCAACGACTTGACCGAGCGCCCGCGCGACATGCCCGACGTGTCGAACGAAGACCTTGAACTCACGCGCCGGCATCTGGGAACCATATTAAAGGCCTTGGACCAAAGCGGAGAAAACACCCCGCCGATCAACCGCTGATATAACGCCTGTCATGCTTTCCGGACTTCCGCGTACAGGGACGCCGTTTCCGCGAGCAGACTGTTCAGGCGCGAGGCGAGAACCTGCGGTTCCTTGATAAAGCCGTCAAGGAGCAGACTTGCGTCGAAAAGCCCCTGCGTCATGAGCGTGAGCATATTGTCCCGGGCATCCGCCTTGAAAATTCTGAGCATGCCCCGCAGCAGCGGATGCGCCTGATTGACTTCCAGCACCTTGACCGGCAGGGAATCATCCTTGTGCATGACTTTGAGCAGTTTTTCCATGGAGGCCGTCATGGCCCCATCCGGAGAAACCAGCACTGAAGGGCTGTCTTCCAGACGTTGCGAAACGCGCACCTCCTTGACCTTGTCGCCCAGAATTTCCTTCATTCTGTCCAGCAGAGCCGCAAAGTTTTTCTGTTCCTCCTCCGAAAGCGGAGCGCTTTTTCCCTGCATCGCCTTTTTGTCTTCAAAAGCGGAAAGCGCGTCGTCCGGGGCATTCTCGACAGGTTTGAATTCCCATTCCCTGTATTTGCCGAGGCCCTCCATCACAAACTCATCCACAGGCTCATAGAGGTAGAGCACCTCAATGCCCTTTGCGCGGAAACGCTCCGTATGGGGATTCAACCGCGCCGCTTCGCGATTTGGCGCGGAAACGTACCAGAATGTTTTCTGTCCTTCAGGGGCGCGGGCCATATAATCCTCCAGCCCGGTGAGCGCTTCACCGTCATCCAGAGCGGAGGAGTTGAAGCGCAAAAGAGCGCTCACGCGTTCACGGTTGGGAAAATCATGATAGCCGAGCTTGAAGATTTTGCCGTGCAGCCGCCAGAAACGCAGGTATTTTTCCGGCTCTCCCCCGGCCGTCTTTTCCAGATGGCTCAGCGCCTGCTTGACGATGATCTGGTTGATTTTGCGCAACAGTACGTTTTCCTGCAGGGTTTCGCGGGAAATATTCAGAGGCAGGTCTTCGGCATCCGCCACGCCTTTGAAGAAAGCCAGATATTCCGGTATGAGATCCTTGTTCCGGCGCTGAATGAGCACACGGCGGGCGTAGAGATCAATGCCCCAGAAGTCGCGATCCATGCCGAAAAAATCCTGTGAGCTGTCGGGGAGGTACAAAAGGGCGTTGAACTGCACGGGCGCGTCCACGGAAAGATGCAGCGCGTCCAGCGGCGCTTTGGCGTCGTAGGTCAAGGTTTTGTAGAAAGCGTCATATTGCTCCCTTTTGATGGAGAATTTCGGTTCCAGCCAAAGCGCCGGCTCGGAGTTCACGCGGCTGCCGTCCAGAAGAATGGGAAAAGGCATGAAGGCGGAATGGTTGCGAATGACAGACTCCAGTCTGAATTTCTCCAAAAATTCAGCAGAATTATCCTTAAGATAGGCCTTCACTACGGTGCCGCGCTCGGGAGCGTCGTCCCCCGCCGGTTCAATGGAATAGGAGCCAAGGCCGTCGCTTGTCCAGACATGGGCAACAGCGCCATCGCCGAAGGCCGGCCGGGAAATGACTTCCATTTTTTCCGCTACCATGAAAGCCGAGTAAAAGCCGATACCGAAACGCCCCACAATATTGGCCGCGTCGGGACGGTTCTCTTCCGGGCCATCTCCGCCCGCAGGTGCCACGTTATCCAGTTGGGCCAAAAATTCTTCGGAGCCGGACTTGGCGATGGTGCCGAGGTTCTCTCCCAGTTCCTCCGCATTCATGCCGATTCCTGTATCGGCAACGGTGAGCAGTTTTTTGTCCTTGTCGATGCTGATGCGGATTTCCAACGGCATGTCCGGGGCAAGGGGCTTTTCTCCCCTGCTGACGCGGAAACGCAATTTGTCCAGCGCGTCCGAAGCGTTGGAGATAAGCTCCCGCAAAAATATCTCCCTGTTGGCGTAAAGAGAATGGGTCAGAATATTCAGCACCTTGCGCACTTCCGCGCGAAACTCCCGCGTCTGCCTGTCCTTGCGTGTCATGCGAGCCCCTCCTCAGAACTTGTAACACTTCAGTAACAATAAGAATGGCTGACGTAACGTCAAGGGCAGGGAGGGAAAGAAGAGGGCAATTCCGCACGAACCGTGCTGATGGAAGCCTATTCCCCTCTGATCCAGTAGGTGTCAAAACCGTCGTCAAGACGGCCGTCCGCGATGTTGTCAAAGCCTGCCTGCAGGAAGAGCCGGTGGTATTCTTCCCTGGTGCGCCGCCAGCCCCAGAACTGCTGACGGCGTATGCCCATGCAGTGCAGGGCGCCGCGTATGATTATTTTAAGGGTATTCACAAGACTGCCGATAAAGGACTCTTCTTCCAGCAGCGAGGCGGAGAGGCAGACTATTTCCCCGCCCCGCGCGAGCTGCGTGCGCAACCGGGCGAGCAGACGCTCCATTTCATGGGTGCGGATGCCGTAATCGACGGCGGAGAGATATATCATGTCGTAATGCACATCAGGGGGCAGACAGGCGGGCGGCAGCCCGATGTAAATGCGCTCCGCCGGGATGTGCCGGCGCAGCCATTTCATGCCCACAGTGCTCGGCTCGTTGACATGCAGCTCCAGTTCCGGCATTTCGTCCAGCAGCACTTTTTCCATGTACCCCACGCCGCTGCCGATGGAAAGCACGCGCAAAAGCCCGGTTTTTTCCTTTCGGGCGCGCAGCCGGTCAGCAAGCCACCTGGAGTCCTTGCTTTTGTTGGAGCGCCAGACAGGGGGCAAATCGTCCCAGTCTTTGTACCGGCGGAAGAGTTCTTCATAAAAAACGGCGTAGAAGCGCGGATCCGCCAGACGAAAAAAGGAAATGTGCGAAAAGGAGGTAAACGGTATCCCCTGCCAGCTTTCCTGATAAAATCGCCGCACTGCAAGCCTCCAGAAACTGATTACCCGCGCAGGATATAGTACCATGTATCACTTAAAACTACGCATCCGCTTCG
>JAISOT010000094.1 GCA_031275465.1 Desulfovibrio sp. | reverse complement strand
GGGCTTCAACGCCGGACTTCTGGCCCAGGCCCACGAGCGCGCCGGCGAACGCGGTTTCGCCGCCACGGACGACGCCGCCCTGATGGAAAAAGCGGGACACAGCGTGCGCGTTATCGCCGGAGAGCCGAAAAACGTGAAAATCACCACTCCTGAAGATCTTGCCATGCTTGCCGAAACGCCCGCGCCGTGTCCCCGCGTCGGCATGGGGCATGACGTGCACCGATACGGCGGGAATCGCCCCCTTGTCCTCGGCGGAGTAGCCATTCCCGGCGGTCCGAAAGTGCTGGCCCACTCCGACGGGGACGCGCTGCTGCACGCCCTCATGGACGCCCTTCTGGGCTGTGCCGGCCTTGGCGACATCGGACAGCATTTTCCGGACAGCGACATGCGTTTTGAAAACATCCCCTCCTCCGTCATGCTCAACGAAGTGCTCGCAATGACGCGCAATGCCGGGATACGCCCGATTCACGCGGATATGACCATTGTGGCCCAAATCCCCCGCATACATCCCTGGCGCGAGGAAATCCGCAACAATGTGGCGCGCCTCCTGAACCTGCCCGCCGGACGCGTCAACCTCAAAGCCGGCACAGAAGAAGGCCTGGGCTTTACCGGCAGGCGCGAGGGCATCAAGGCCTATGCCGTCGTCAGCGCGCTGGCGGATGAATGCGCGTAACGGAAAAACGGACGAAAACGTCCTTGTCGCGCGGAGGAGAGACGGGATTTGAAAAGAAACACGTCGGCAGAAAGCGACCGCCCGTGGTTCGCCTTTTATGAAGATTTCATGCCCCGCAGTCCGGATATTGAGGCGAAATCCATCACGGACATGCTGGGCGCCGCGGCGCGCGACTGGCCCAGACGGGCGGCCGTCGTCTTTCAGAACACGCGCATAACTTACAGAAACCTGCTGGAGCGCGCGGAACTCTTTGCCGGGGCGCTCAAACGCGCGGGCGTCGCCCGTTGTGACCGCATAGCCATTATGCTGCCCAACCTGCCCCAGACGATCATCGCCTTCTGGGGGGCCATCAAGGCGGGCGCGGTTGTGGTGATGATAAACCCGCTCTACATGGAACAGGAACTGCTCAACAATATCCGCGACTGCGGGGCCAAGCACATCATCCTGCTGGACCTTCTCTGGCCGCGGGTGGCCGCCCTGCGCGACCAGCTGCCGTTGAAAAACTTCATCATCACCGCCACGGAAGACGCCCTCTCCTTTCCGCTCAACTGGCTCTACCGCTTCAAGCAGACCCGCCGCAAGGAAACCGCCCCCATTGTTTACGACAACAAACACATTTTCGCCTGGAAGGCATTCTGCAAAAACGCCGAGCGCTACAGCGAGGAGATTGCCGACCCCGAGCAGACCCCGGCCATCATCCAGTATACCGGCGGCACCACAGGCGTTCCCAAGGGGGTTGTGCTCACCCACGCCAATCTCTACATAAACGCCAGGCAGGTTCTGACCATTGTCAACGAAAACGCCAGGACGCACCATGTGTTCCTCTCCGTCATGCCTTTTTTCCACGTGTACGGGCTTACCATCTGCCTCATAATTCCGGCGGAACTGGCGGCGACGATTTTGCCCGTGCCCCGCTACGTGCCGCAGGACGTGCTGCGGATGATAGCCAAACACAAACCTTCCATTTTCCCCGGCGCGCCGGCCGTATATACCTCCCTGCTCCAGCAGAAGAATCTGGAGCGCTTTGATCTGAAAAGCGTAAAAATATGCGTTTCCGGCTCGGCTCCCCTGTCCAGGGATATTTTCCGGCGCTTTCAGGAAGCCACCGGCGCCGAAATTCTGGAAGGCTACGGCCTTACGGAAGCCTCCCCCATAACCCATATCAATCCCCGCGAAACGCTCTCCCAGCGGGCCGGATCCATCGGCATACCCCTGCCCGGCACAGACGCCCGCATTGTGGATATGGACGGCGGAGCCCTGCCCCTGCCCCCCGGCAAGATCGGCGAGCTTGTCATCAAGGGGCCGCAGGTCATGCGCGGCTACTGGCGGCGCGAGGATGAAACGGCGAGCGCGCTGCGCAACGGCTGGCTTTATACCGGCGATTTGGCCGTGATGGATGAAAGCGGCTTTTTTTACATTGTGGACCGCAAAAAGGACATGGTCATCGTGGGCGGCTACAATGTATACCCGCGTGAAGTGGATGAGGCGCTGCTGGAACATCCCGACGTGCAGGAGGCCGTGAGCGTGGGCATTCAGGACAAACTCAGGGGAGAGGTGCTCAAGGCGTACATTGTGCCGAAACCCGGCAGAAAGCTGGGCAGATCGGCCGTTGTTTCCTGGTGCAGAAAAAAGCTTGCCCCGTACAAGGTGCCCCGCCTTGTGGAATTTCGCGAGGAACTGCCCAAGACCATTGTGGGCAAGGTTCTGCGCCGCGCGCTGAAAAGCGAGGAAGAAACCCGGGCCAAAGGAGGGCTCTGATGTTTACCCTAGAACCCAAATTATCCAAAAAGATTACCGTACTGCGCCTGACGGGCGATGTCCTCATCAACGACACGCGGGAGTTCAGCCGCCAGCTTGATTCCTATCTGCTCGCGCCCGACACGCGGGAGGTCGCGCTGGATCTGAGCCGGGTAGGCCGCATGGACAATGCCGGCCTTGGCGTGCTTGTGAGCTCCAGCACCAAGAGCCGGAGCCGGGGCTGCCGGCTTGTGCTGCTCGCGCCCGCGCCCCATGTGACCCAGCTCCTGCAGCAGGTCGGGATAGAAGAATTTTTCCCCATGTACGAAAACGAAGACGAACTGCAAAGCCACTACAGTCTGACGTCGTAAGACGCGCGGGATATTTCCGGAACGGCTTTCGGAACGCATTCTAAACAAATCTCAAATTCTGCCGTTAGTATTTACAGAGCCCGCCAGTTCCTGTATACTGAAAAAAATGCGCAATGCCCCGTTTGCCGGACGAACGGTCATTCTCCGCCTTTGAAACATGAAATACTATCTGCGCCACTATTTCAATCCGGACTTTAACCATTTACATCCGAAACCCGCGCTCACGGACGGATCGGACGGCTCTTCCGACCTGTACAGTCTGGGTTATGTCCAGAACGCCATTGACGGCCAGGTATTGGCGGAGATCGTCCCCCTTGATCAGGCGGGGGAAGACGTCGATCCGCGCTTCATACAGAACGAGCCCACGCTTCC
>JAISOT010000061.1 GCA_031275465.1 Desulfovibrio sp. | reverse complement strand
AGGTAGGCTTGTCGGCCTTGCGCTTCCTGCCCTTCGTCTATGTTATCGGGCTTCTGGCAGGGTATGCAGGCAGAGAGCGGCGGCGGGCGGACAGGGTGCAGTTCGGCGCGGCGGGTTGGGCGATACTCGGCTTTTTGTTGCTGCTGCCCACTGTCCATATCGGCCACGGCATATTTCAGGACAGGGCATACGCCGCCAAACGCGGACACGGGTTCGAGCGGGCAGGCGGCTATTCCAGCACTGACCTGAAACCCTACGACCCGCGCGTGACGGGCGCGATCACGCCCCGCCTGGACCCCCCCGCGACTTTCCTCATCAAGGGAACGGACAACTTGCCTGTACTGGACGGGGCGGAGGCGGCTTTTCCCGTATACGCGGCCTTCGCGGCCGCCTGCTATGCGGATCTGCCGCCGCTGAGCGAAAAGGAGCAGGCACTATACGACCACAGGAGGCCCGACTCCGGAGCGCTTCGCTTCACCAATACCATCTATGCGTTCAGGAAGCTTCTGGACCGCTCCGTGGATATTTTCTTCGGCGCCCATCCCTCGGAAGGGCAAATGCGACAGGCGGCTGAACGCGGCATGGAACTGGTGTTGACCCCTATCGCCAAGGAGGCCTTCGTGTTCTTCGTGAACGGGGAAAACCCCGTCAGCGGGCTGACTTCGAGACAGATACGGGACATATACAGCGGCAGGGTCCGAAACTGGAAACAACTCGGCGGGCGGGGAACGGAAGTCATCGCGTTTCAGCGACCGAAAAACTCCGGCAGCCAGACCGTCATGCTCCAGTTCATGGGCGGCGCCGAGATGGAAACGCCGTTGCGGGATCGCTATGTCGCCGACATGGGCGGCGTTGCCGAGCGGGTGAGCGAATACCGCAACGCGCCTTCGGCCATCGGGTATTCCTTTCGCTTTTTCCTGACGGGCCTCGGCAAACAGCCGCGAATAAAGATGTTGGCTGTGGACGGTATTTTGCCCACGCCGGAAACGATCAGAGCCTGCGAATACCCTCATGTGGTCAATCTATACGCAATCACGGTGAAAGACAACCCCAACCAGTATGTGAAGCCGTTCCTGGAGTGGATGCGGAGCGAACAAGGGCAAGAGCTTGTGGAGAAAATCGGGTATGTAAGGCTACGCTGAGAGAGGTGGTCCCCATTGTTCGGACAGGTTTTAGCGGTTTCTTAGCGTATCTTTTTCCTTATTAGGCTGCCTTTAACAAGTTTTGTTCAGGGCACATGTCCGGCCGAGCCCTCAGCCTTGCCCTGGCGACGGGCCTCTATCTTTTTTGCCTCAACGCCTGAAACGATTTTGTAGTTTTTCACAGAGGAAAAAAGGGGGCAAAGCTACTCTTTCGTAACTTTACGGCGGATCGAAAAACAGCCTCCCGGCCTCCCCGAGAAAAGAACAGATAAATCAACTTATTATATATCAAGAAACGCTCCTTCTTCTGGCATGTCTTTTGAATAGTCCCTCCTGCTCCTGCTCCTGACTGATTTCCTGATTGATTTCCTGCGTGGCATCCGCCTGCGGTCCGAACAAAACGGATTCCCCCGGCTGCGCGCAAGGAGCCTTTCCGCTAGAGCAGTTCACGAAGGAAACGAATGAACTGCTCTGCAAGGATTTGCAAGCAAATCCTTGCCGCGAAACAGGAGTAGGCGGGCTTTGCCCGCCGTAAGCGAACTGTTTCAAGCGTTAATTGCTCTAGAGCAAATTACCATTGAAAATGTATAATTTGCTCTGCAAGGATTTGCCTGCAAATCCTTGCCGCGAGATTGTCGCAAGGCGAATTCACTTCGCCGTCAAGCGACAATCTCAAGCGTAAAATGCTATAGTTCTGAAAAAGGAGGGATGACGGTGAGATGGAAATGCGTGGCCGTCTGTCTGCTGGCTGGTGTGGGGATGTTTCTGGCAGGCCCGGTGCAGGCGTCATCCCGGGATGAAACCTTTGTCATCGTCCGGGAACAGGGGCCAAATTCTCTGGATATCATGGGTATTGGGACGAACCGTCCGGCCTATGGCCTCTCCTGGAATGTCTATGATCGTCTGGTGACGTACGGGAAAAAGAGGCATCCCTCCGGCACCAGAATGTATGATTATGAAAAGATCGAACCGGAACTTGCGGAAAGCTGGAGTATTTCCGATGACGGCAAAACCCTTGTCTTTCACCTGCGCAAGGACGCTGTCTTTCATGACGGCAGTCCCGTCACTGCGGAGGACGTCAAATGGTCGTTTGATCGTGCCGTCTCTGTGGGCGGATTTCCGAGTTTCCAGATGTCGGCAGGTTCCATGACGAATCCGGAACAATTCACCGTGCTTGACGCCCATACCATAAAGGTCACCCTGCCACGTCGGGACAAATTGGCCCTGCCCAATCTCGGCACTCCGGTTCCGGCCGTTATTAACGCCAAGCTCGCCAGACAACACGCCACGGATAAAGACCCCTGGGCGCTGGAATGGCTGAAAAACAATGATGCCGGAAGCGGGGCGTACACGGTCGGTGCTTATAAACCCGGGGTGGAGGTCGTCTACCGGCGTTTCGAAAACTGGAAGAGCGGTCCGAAACCCGCCCTCAAAACGGTGATTGAACGGACGGTCCCCTCCGCGGCGACCCGCCGGGCCATGCTGGAGAGAGGGGATGTGGATATGTCCTTTGATCTTTCGCCCAAGGACGCCGCGGACATGTCGCAAAACACAAAAATCAAGGTTCTCGGGCAACCCATTGAAAACTGCATGTGGTTTATAGACATGAACGTCACCAAATCCCCTTTCGACAATCTGAAGGTCCGGCAGGCCGTGGCCTATGCCGTGCCCTATGAGGCGATATTTGAGACTGCCGCCTACAGGCAGGGCGCCATCCTCTATGGCGCATCCTCGCCTGTCCCCCAAAACGCGGACTGGCCGCAGCCCTATGCCTTTCACACGGATCTGGAAAAGGCCAGACAGCTTTTGGTCGAGGCCGGTTTCCCCGACGGCTTTGAGACAACGCTTTCCTACAATCTGGGCACAGCCACCTGGGGCGAGCCCGCCGCTTTGCTGTTGCAGGAAAACCTGAAAAAAATCGGCATTGTCACCACGATTGAAAAGGTTCCCGGATCCAACTGGCGCACGGAAATGGGGAAGAAAAACATGCCTCTGTTGGTGGATAACATGGGCGGATGGCTCAACTACGCAGATTATTTTTTCTACTGGAACTATCACAGCCAGAATGGCGTATTTAACACCATGTCCTACCAGAACAAGGTAATGGATCGATATATTGACGCCGCGCGAACAACGGATGATCCGGACGTTTACAGGACGAACATCATTCAATGTATAGCTATGGCCAATGCCGACGCTCCTCGTTTGCCGCTCTTCCAGCCCAATCTGGACGCGGCCATGCAAAAGAACATCGAAAATTATACCTACTGGTTTCACCGGCAGGTAGACTACCGTGATATCCTCAAAAAATAGGGTTTTGAGAGTCAAAAAGGGCGGTCTTGCCGGCGGGGCCGCCCTCTCCAAGGAACGCGCTGTGGCCAGATTTATTATCAAGAGGCTTTTGGCCGCTTTGCCCAATTTGGCGGGAGTGCTGCTCTTTACCTTCGTCCTGGCCAGAGCGCTACCCGGCGATCCTGCCAGCTATCTGGCCGGACCGGCGGCGGACCCGGCAGCCATTGAGGAAATCCGCCGCAATCTGGGGCTTGACCGGAGCGTCCCGGAACAACTGCTCCTCTATGTCAGGGACATTGCCCGCGGCGACTGGGGAACATCCTGGGCCACGGGGCAACCCATCACAACAGAAATTATCACCCGTCTGCCCGCGTCGCTTGAGCTGACCATTTTCGGGCTTCTGCTGGCCACACTTTTCGCTCTGCCCATGGGCATTATCTCGGCGATCAGGCCGGGAGCGGCCATTGATCACTTCTGCCGCGTGCTGGCCACCTTGGGCGTATCACTTCCCACCTTCTTTACCGGCCTGCTGCTTTTGTATGTTTTTTACTATCTTTTGGGCTGGGCGCCCATGCCCATGGGGCGATTGCCCGCCTTTGCCCTGAGTCCAGAACCCCTCACCGGCTTCTATCTGCTGGACAGCTTGTTTGCCGCTGATGGAGAAACCTTTTGCGCAGCCCTGAGCCAGCTCGTTCTTCCCGGTCTGACCTTGGCCATTTTTGCCACGGCCCCTCTGGCGCGCATGACGAGAGCGGCGATGCTCGCGGTCCTGTCGTCCGATTTCATCCGGACGGCAAGGGCTTTCAACCTGCCAGACCGGCAGATCGTTTTCGGCTATGCCTTCCGCAACGCCATGGGACCGGTGCTCACAACTCTGGGAATGGTGTTCTCCTTCACTCTGGGCGCCAACGTCCTGGTGGAAAAGGTCTTTTCCTGGCCGGGGATCGGCTCTTTCGCGCTTGAAGCCCTGCTTATTTCGGACTATGCGGCTGTGCAGGGCTTCGTGCTGACCATGGGGATGCTCTATGTCCTGGTAAACCTGGCTATCGACGTCATTCTGGTCATCAGTGACCCCCGTATCCGGATGGACGCATGAACAACTTTTTCCGGCACATCGTCCAGGTCATACGCTATAATCCCCTTTCCTGCCTGGCTCTGGGGGGGGTGTGCCTCCTGATCTTCCTGGCCCTTTTCGGGCAGGCCCTTGCCCCGTATGACGCCTTTGCCTCATCCAACAGCATCATGCAGCCTCCTTCAACCGGGCATTGGTTTGGCACGGACAATGTGGGTAGGGATATTTTCAGCCGTGTGCTGATTTCCGCCCGCCTGGATCTCGGCATCGCCGTGAGCGCTGTTCTGCTTTCACTGGTGGTTGGCGCCGTCTTGGGCGCCATAGCGGGATTTTATGGCGGCAGGACGGACAGGATGATCTCCCGCTTCATGGAAACCGTCATGGCCTTTCCCCTCTTCGTGCTGGCCATGGCCGTGGTGGCCGCTCTCGGCAACTCGGTCAGCAACATTGTTTACGCAACGGCCGTCATCAATCTGCCTTTCTATGTGCGGGTGACCAGAACCGAGGTGAATATCCGCAGGCACGCCCAATTTGTCGAGGCTGCCATGATCTCCGGCAACAGCAATATGCGTATCATTATCGTGCATCTCATCCCCAATGTTCTGCCGACAGTCATGGTGCAGGCCTCGCTGAACATGGGCTGGGCCATCCTGAATGCGGCCGGGCTTTCCTTCATCGGACTGGGGGTCCGCCCCCCCGATGCGGAATGGGGTATCATGGTGGCCGAAGGTGCGCAATACATTGTTTCGGGAGAGTGGTGGGCGGCGATATGTCCCGGCATTGCCCTGATGTTCGCCGTTCTTTGTTTCAATCTGCTTGGTGATGCCCTGCGCGACATCCTGGATCCGAGGAAGAGAACATGAACACCGATACGCGGCCCCTGCTGGAGGTCAGTTCCCTCCATGTCAACTTCCATAACCATGAACGCATTACCAGGGCCGTTGCCGGAATAGATTTCAGCATCAGCCCCGGCGAATTTTTCTGTATCGTCGGTGAAAGCGGTTCGGGCAAATCCGTGACCGGCCTGGCGGTGATGGGACTGCTGGAAAATGCCGGCAAAGTGACCCAAGGCCGTATCGTCTACCAGCAGCGGGTTCTGACAGATTCTGAACTGCCCCGTTCCTGCTGGAAAAGGGCTTCGGATATGTCCATGATCTTTCAGTATCCCATGACAGCGTTAAATCCCATACGCAGGATCGGGTTACAACTGAAAGATGTCCTGCGAAGCGCAGGGATGAAATGCTCTGAGCGGGAATACCGGAAGACCGTTCTGGAACTTCTGCGGGAAGTCCGCATCAACGATCCGGAACGCTGCTTTTCCGCCTATCCGTTTGAGCTTTCGGGCGGCATGTGTCAGCGCATCCTCATCGCCATGGCCCTTGCCCGCAAACCGCGGCTCCTGATCGCGGACGAACCCACAACCGGCCTGGATGTCGTCATCCAGAAAACCATCCTGACCATGTTGCAGGATATGGTGGGAAAGGGCATGAGCGTGCTGTTCATCACCCATGATCTCGGTCTGGCCTGCCAATATGGCGACCGCATTGGCGTCATGCGGCATGGGGACCTCATTGAAACTGGATCCCCGCAATCCCTGTTATTTCATCCTTCCTCCGACTATACGCGCCTGCTTTTCGCTTCTACCCCGAGCCTGATGCAGGACCTGGAGGAACTGAAATCCCTGAACAGGCAAAACGCGGCGGCGGCGGATGGAGTTGCGCACTGATGGCTCTTTTCACAGCTGATCGGGTCCACAAGACCTTCAACCCGGGTATGGGGATTTACGCAGTCAGCAATATCAGCTTCACGCTCAACAAGGGGGAATGTATCGGGATTGCCGGCGAATCGGGGTCAGGCAAATCAACTCT
>JAISOT010000224.1 GCA_031275465.1 Desulfovibrio sp. | reverse complement strand
CATACAGCCTGTATAATGAAAAAAATCAGCGCGTTTGGGTGAAATTCCATCTCAAAACGCAGCAAGGCATCAAAAATCTGACTGACCAGGAGGCTGAGGCCGTCATCGCCAAAGACCGGGAAAGCAGCCAGACCGATCTCTTCAAGGCCATTGAACGCGGCGACTTTCCCCGCTGGACCATGTATTTTCAAATTATGAGCGAAGAGCAGGCGGGAAAACACCGGGACAATCCTTTCGACCTGACCAAGGTCTGGAGTCACAAGGAATATCCGCTCCTGGAAGTGGGCGTGCTGGAATTGAACCGCAACCCGGAAAATTATTTCGCCGACGTGGAGCAGGCGGCCTTCAATCCGGCCAACATTGTCCCCGGAATAGGCTTTTCGCCGGACAAAATGCTGCAGGGGCGCCTCTTTGCCTATGGGGACGCGCAGCGCTACCGCCTCGGAGTCAACCACCACCTGATTCCGGTCAACGCGCCGAAAATTCCTGTCCGCTCCTACCACAGGGACGGATTGATGCGGGTGGACGGCAACTACGGCGCGACCATCGGCTATGATCCGAACAGTTACGGCGAATGGGTACAGCAGGACAGTTACCGGGAACCGCCCTTGCCCCTTGAGGGCGAAGTCGGACATCATGACCCCCACCTCAACGATGACTGCTTTTACCAGGCGGGGGATCTGTACCGCCTGCTGACGGAAGACAAACGCCGCCTGCTGCTCGACAATACCGCCCGCAATATCGCTCCGGTGACCGACAACATCAAATATCGCCATGCCGCCCATTGCTATCTTGCGGATAAGGACTACGGCGGGCGCCTGGCGGATCTGCTCGGGCTCAAAAAGGAAAAGGTCGCGGAGCTTGCCGCCATGGGCAGGGAAGAACGTCTGGCCGCCACCAGCGCCGCCGCCTGGCCCCAGGGCAAATAACGTTGAAGCGGACGCCGCGGTTTTTCTCCCCAGGCCCGCAAAGGAGTTTTAATGAACATCGGTTCCATCGGCGTCGGCAACATGGCTGGGGCCATTCTCAGGGGATTGATCGCGCACGGCTTCGCCCCGGCCAAAAACATCTGCGCTCATGACCGGGACGAAGCGAAACTGCGGGACTTTGCCGGAGAAACAGGCATAAAGACCTGCAAATCCAACGCCGAAGTCATCACCAGGGCCTCTGCCGTGCTCCTCGCGGTCAAGCCGGGGGACATGCCCGATCTGCTCGCATCCCTGCGCGCGGAAATTCTGGCCAGAAGACCCCTGCTCCTGTCCATAGCCGCCGGCACGACCCTGGGCTCCATCGCGCAGTGGCTTGAGGACAAAAAAGGCGCCGTGCCCGTGGTGCGCGCCATCCCCAACGTCAACGCCCGCGTGGGGGCCGGGGTCGCCGGCATTTGCCCCAACAGTGCGGTCACGGCCAAACAGCTCGCCTGGGCGGAGTCCTTTTTTTCCGCCCTCGGCCGCGCCATCCGCATTGAAGAAGATAAATTCAGCATCTTCCAGGCCGTGGCCTGCGCCTCTCCCGCCTGGGCCTTCATGTTCATTGAAGGTCTGGCCCGGGGGGGCCTCAGGCGGGGCCTGAGCAAGGAGCAGGCGACCATCGCGGCGGCGCAGGCGGTGCTGGGCAGCGCCCGCCTTGTGCTGGAAACCGGCCAGCCGCCTTCCGTCCTGCTGGATACCGTCTGCTCCCCCGGCGGCACGACCATTGCCGGCGTGGCCGCACTGGAGGAAGGAGCCTTGATCGGCACCCTGATGAAAGCCGTGGACAGTTGCTACGAACGGGATCTGGAAATCCTGGCCCGGAAATAGGCGAAACCTTATCTTTCCCCAGACGCAAAACACCGATTCTCCAAGTATGAGCGCCAGCTTATCCTATCGGCGATCGGAAAGCAATTTTCCTGGTTTGCAGTTTTTGTAGTATCCATCCCGGCCGCATCGACCTTCTCTGCTTGCCCTTGATAAGGGAGCGGCGGACTCCGCGGCAGGATCAGGACCCGGATCTCAAGTTCCGGACCGGCAGGCGGCTACCGGGCCAGGATGTCCAGAAAGGTTTCCTTGTCCAGGTTGTGGAAGTACGCGCCAAGGTCAATATTCTCAAGCGCCCGGGCCAGTTCCCCCCTTTCCCGGCGGCGGCCGATCAGCGCCTGAACCAAGGAAGAGGCGTCCGCGGCGCCGAAGTAATCGCCGAAAAAGGCGATGCCCTCAATCACTCCCCGCTTGACCTCCAGATGAACGGAGATCTTGCCGACGCCCTCCACGCGCCGCTCCCTGACCATACTGTACGCCGGAGACGCCCCGTAATTCCAATCCCAGGCAGCATACACGTCCTGACGCAGTTTTTGGACGGCAGCGACATCCTCTGGAGTCAGGGAATACCTCTCCATTCCGAATTCCCGAAACATCGAGTCGCGCAAAACGGCCATAAAGCGATCCACCGGAATTTCTTCCCGCATGTACTCCTTGACGTTGGCAACCCGGCTCCGGACGGACGCCAACCCCTTGGACTCGATTTTGTCCGCGGGCACGACCAGGGCTTCGCCGACAACGCCCAGATCGGAATCATACAGGATCGTTCCATGGTGCAGAACCCTGCCGTCCCTGTGATACTGGGCGTTGCCGGAAAATTTCCTGCCCTCGATGGTCATGTCGTTGCGGCCGTTTATCTCCGCTGTGACGCCAAGTTCGGCAAGGGCGCGAACCACCGGGCGGCAGAAGGAGGCGAAGTCAAAGACCCCGGAATCTCCGGCTTTGGTGATGAAGGTGAAGTTCACGTTGCCGAGATCGTGATAGACCGCGCCGCCGCCGGACAGGCGCCGCACCACGGAAATGTCCTTTTCCTTCACGAAGGCCGCGTTTATTTCGGCCACCGTGTTCTGGTGTCTCCCGACGATAATGGCGTTTTTGTTCCGCCAGAGCATGAAAACGTCCCGGCCAACGGAAAGGGCGTCGAAGGCGTATTGTTCCAGGGCCAGATTGTAGCGGGGATCAACTGAATCACTTTCAATATAATACATTCCGCCTGTCCTCTTTGCCTGCCGAAAATCCGCCCGGGCGGATTCCTCTCTCAATCCCGTGCCGCCGCCGTCCCGGGCGGAGTGTTTCAGCCGAAGAATACGGTTTGCGCGCCAAGACGCTCTCTGTTCAGGGCTTGAGGGAAAAGGGATAGGCCGGACCTTCACAGGGATTGCCGTTGGTCAGCCACAAGGTTCTGGCCTCAAGATCCATGACAACGCCGTAGATGGAACAAAAACGGCTCAGCGGCGCGTCCTCCGGATCTTCATGGCTGCAAATGGAATCAGGGAAGTTGACATGGTTCGAGATAATCGACCATACATCGCCCAAGGCAAATTGTCCCCTATGGCCGAGCAACTGCCGCCTCAACAGGTTATAGCGAATAAACGAGCAGGGCAAGACGGCTTTGAAGGTGTCCTCGGCTAGGAATAACGGCGAGAGATAGTGATTGGTGTGGCATAGCGGCTCTTTTTCAGGCATGAGCACATCAAAATTATCCGGCGTATACTCGAAACTCAGCGCCGCTCCGCAGGCGCTGCCGATGGTAAAAACCCCGGTGCCGGCGCGTTTGGGCGAAATCAGGCTGTTGAGGGCATTGCTGATGGATTTGGAGTTGAGAATCCCTCGGTAGAGGATATGCAACGGCACGCCGGGCCGGCCCCGGCCCACACCGAGCGCGTTCAGGCAGACGCCAAGCCCGTTGGAGTTGACGCCCTTGCCGCCGACCATGCCCGCTTCGACGACCGTAAGGATGGTCGGAAGAGGTTCCTGGCGAATTTCCAGGACAACTGTGGCAGGGCGGCAGCCAATCAGCCAATCCCAAGTCTGGGCAAGGATGGTCTTGCCGCCGGCCTGCTCAGGCAGCAGGGCAATCGTGCTGCAGCCGTCAGGCAGGGCAAACATGAGTTCGCTCCGGCAATTCAGGGCCAAAATATCCTCATAGCCGATGCCGCAGCCCTCCGCGATGCCCCGCATTTCCTCCAAGGCATCGGAGAAGTACGCCGCAATGGCTCCTTCAAAGAGCAGAGCCGTCTTTTTGGCTCCCTCCCAGTCCAATGCCGCGTGGGCCTCAAAAAGCTTGGCATACAGATCGAGACTGACGCGGATCTGCGCACTCGCCGCCGCGCCATATTGCCTGCCGCGATCACGCGGCTTGCCGGTCAGGACAATGTGGGGAAAATTCGAGGACATGGAAACCTCCTCCTTGCCGGAATGTCGCCATTTCTGTTCGTTCGCCGCCGGTATCCGCAACGTATAGATTCCGGCCTGGACCATGATCCCGATTCCGTAGCGAACATGTCCTCAGCTTTGATCGGGAATCCGCGCCAAGACGCCGCGGCGGAATACACAACATTCTGGACGACAGGCAGCGCTTTCGCCGCCTGCGGCGGCGCGCCCGGCCAGGCCGGGCGTACCAGCGTCACGGCATTGCGCGCATGACGCTACCCCACACCCAGCAGCTTGCGCTGCAAGGCCTCGTCCTTAAGAAGAACGGAGGGATGGTCGCTGAAAATGACTCCGCCCATTTCCATAACGTAGCAGTGGTCAAGGTACTTGAGCAGATGTTCGGAGAACTGCTCAACCACGATGGTGGTCACATTGAAATTTTTGCGGATCTCCAAAACCATATTGATCACGTCTCTGGCGGTGGTGGGCGCCAGACCTTCCGTGGGTTCGTCCAGTAGAAGCAGGCTGGGATTGCCCATCATGGTACGGGTAATGGTCAGCATCTGCTGCTCGCCGCCGCTCATCTGGCTGCCCAGATTGTCACGCAGGCCGTAAAGTTTGGGGAAAAAGCGGTAGGCGTCGTCCAGGCCGAAGGGCTTCTGCCTTCCGGACGGATATTTGGCGGATTTCGCGCCCAGCTGCAGGTTGCGCTGGATGGTAAGGTTGGGGAAGATTTTGCGATCTTCCGGCACCCAGCCGATGCCCGCGTTGGCAATGGCAAAAGGCGGCAGCCCGGTGATTTCCCGGCCCTTGAAGGCGATGCCGCCCTGGACCGTGGGCGGCTTGAGACCCATAATCGCCCGGAACAGGCTGGTTTTGCCGGAACCGTTACGGCCGAACAGGCCGACAAATGCGCCCTCGTTCACCTGCATATTGATCTGGCGGCCCACCTGTGCCCCGCCGTAGAAGATGTTCAGATCGCGTATTTCCAGCATCACGACGCCTCCTTGCCCAGATAGGCGGACTGCACGCTTTCGTTGGCGGCGATTTCCCGGGGAGTGCCCCGGGCCAGGATGGCGCCGTGGTGCAGGACAAGGATCGAATCGGAAATGCCGAACACAAGATCCATGTCGTGCTCCACCAGGATGATCTTGCGGGTTTCGCTCAACTTCCGGATGAGATTGGTGATGCGCAGGCGTTCAACCGGGGACAGCCCGGCCATGGGTTCGTCCAGAAGCAGGGTGTCCGGCTCGGAAACCAGGGACATGGCCAGATCGAGAACCTTGCGGTCGCCATGCGGGATATGGGACGCGCCATGGTCGGCCAGGGGAGCGATGCCGACAAGCTCCAGCAGTTCCAAGGACTTTTCCGTCGCAGCCTTGTTGGAGGCCTCAAGGAACATGCGGTTCATCAAGCCCAGATTGCGTTGGATGCCCACGCGCATGTTGTCAAGCACGGTCATTTCTTCAAACAGGCTCACCACCTGGAAGGAGCGCGCGATACCATGTCTGATGATCTGATACGGTTTTTTCCCGGTGATGTCTTCGCCCTTGTACAGAATTTTGCCTGCGTCGGGCTTGAGCAGGCCGGTCAGCAGGTTGAAGACGGTGGTCTTGCCCGCGCCGTTGGGGCCGATTATGGACAAAATGCCTTCCCGCTCTATTTCCAGCGAAACATCGTTTGTGGCAACCAAGGCGTCAAAGCGTTTGGTCAGCCCCTGGATGGAGAACAGGTTCATGGCTCCTCCCGCCGTGTTTGCTCTTGCGCAGGGGCGTTGCCCCTGAGCCGCGGCTCCAGGTTCCGCTTTTTCTTCACGATGCCCATCAGCCCCGTGGGAAAGAAGCTCAGGATGATCACAAAGGACAGGCCATACAGGAGAGCCCAGTGGACCCACATGGAACTGATCAGATTTTTGCAGATGACGAAGATGAGCGAACCCAGGATGGGACCGTAGAAACTGACCGTTCCGCCGCCGAGCAGTGTGGCCATGACCACGTCGCCGGACTTGCTCCAGTCGAGGACATCGGCATACGCAGACTGCGTGAGCAGACAATACAAAGCGCCGGCCAGGCCGGCGAAGCCGCCGGAAATCGTGTACACGGAGAACTTGTACAGGCCGATGTTATAGCCCAGGTACTGGGAACGGAGGGGATTCTGGCGCACGGATTGCAGCGACAGCCCGAAACAGGAGCGGGAAATTTTTCGGATGATGACGGCGCAGACAATGAAAACAAGAAAACAAAAATAATAGAAAACGATGGGGTTGTTCATGGGCAGACCGAAAAAAGCCCCGCGCAGGACGCCGGAAAGTCCGGCCTCGCCGCCCGTGACTTCGTCCCAGCGAAAGGCGATGCCGAAGCAAACCTGGGTGAAGGCCACAGTGAGCATGGCGAAGTACACGCCTTTTTTTTCCCTGATCAGCCAGCCGAGCAGGGCCGCGGCCGCGGCGCCCAGGACAATGCCGGCCAGGATGGGCATGACGAAGGCGTCATGGTTGAAGAGGCGCAAAAAAGAGATGGCCGCCGCATAGCTGCCCATGCCGAAAAAAGCGCCGTGCCCGAAGGAGGGCAGGCCGGTCTGCCCCAGGCAGAGATTGAAGCCCAGGGCAAAAACGAACCAGAGCAGCAGCTCGGAGCCCAAAGAAATAAAGCTGCCGATATAGGGCATGAAGGGATAGGCGGAAAAAATCAGAAATATCCAGAGCAGTGGATCCTTGAGGATTTTGTTCATGGCCGCGTCCTCGCTTACTCAACGATATTGTGCTGACCCATGAGGCCCCGGGGCCGGAAGTAGACGACGACGCCCATGAGCAGATAAGGCATGATATCCACAAAGCGCGGCGCCACCAGGGTTCCCATGGACAGGGTGACGCCCACGAGCAGACCGCCGATGAGCGTGCCGGGAATGCTGCCCAGGCCGCCGATGAGCACGACCACAAAGGAGGGCATGAGAATGGCGGCGCCCATGCCCGGCTTCACGCCCCAGATGGGAGCGGACAGAATGCCGGAAAGGCCGGCCATGAAGGAGCCCACGACCATGATCACCACGCGCAGCCGGTAGAGATTGTGACCGAGCGCGCTCACCATTTCGTTGTCGAACATGCCGGCCTTGACCACCGCGCCGAACCTGGTTTTTTCTGTAAAAATCCAGGCAAAGGCGATCATGAGCGTTGCCACGGCGGCGATGAACAGGCGGTACTGGGAATACAGGAGATCGCCGAAGATGACCACGCCGTTGGCGAAGGACGGGGCGTTGATGTTCTGCGTGGCCGGGCCGTAAATCATGCGGATCAGCTCTTCCATGGCAATGGTGAAGCCGAGCGTGATGAGCAGGCCGAACAGGGGATCCTGGCCGTAGACGCGGCGGATGATCAGCCGCTCCACGATGAAACCGACCAGCGCCACGCACAGGGGAGAGAGGATCATGGCCGGGATGTAGCCGACGGTTTTGAACATGGTCAGAAAGAAATAGGCTCCAAACGTGAAGGTAATGCCGTGGCTGAAATTGATGACCCCGGAAACGCCCAGCACCAGGCTGAAACCGAGCGCCACGGCGGCATAGATCAACCCGAGCACAATGCCGTTCAGGAACAGGGACAGCTCAAGCATGATCACCCCTCTCTGGATTTTGGACGAAGGCTCTGCCGCGCCCCGCGGGGAGGAGGCAACACCCGCATCAGGATGCGGGTGTTGCGCGGGCAGTCCCGTTATCTCGGAAGCGGCTCCTTTCCACGCAGGGACGCTTTACTTCGGGAGCGGCTCCTTCCGAAGATCAATGGGATTTTCCTCCTCGGTCATTTCATACTCGGCCGCTTCGACTTTTTTGACCACTTTCCAGATGTCCGGCAGCTTGGCTTCGGGATCGGGTATGACCACGCACATCGAATTCATGAACTGGTGGGTGCGGGGGTCGATGTACGTCGGCTTGTCGCGCAGATTCCTCTTCACTTCCAGGCCCTCCATGGCCAGGATAATCTTGCCCACGTCCTCGGTGGTGCCGGCCTTTTCCATGGCTTCGTTCAAAGCCATGATGCCCACATAGCCGTTGTAGCTGTTCTCTTCGACCACAGGCGACGGGGCATCGGGGAACGCCGCCTTGAAACGCTTGGCGAACTCCAGCATCTGCGGGCTTTCGTCATGGGACATTTCCGCCGCCCAGAAACCGCTGCGCTCTTCTGGCTTGAGGCCCCAGACGTCCACATAATTCGTCAGGGTGTCGACGTAGACCATTTTTTCGGGGATGCGGTATTCGGCCACCTGCTTCATCAGGGCGACCCGATCGGAGCCGCCGACGGTCACGATGACCGCGTCCGCGCCGGAGTTGCGGATCTGCAACAGTTGGGCGCTGAAGTCACGGGTGCCGATGGGCACTTTCAATTCGCCGATTTCCGTGGCGCCGCGCTTTTTCAGCACGTCCCGGGCCCAGCGGGCTCCGGAATGCCCCCAGGAATAATCATGCGTCAGAAAGATCCACTTCTTTCCGGGGATGTTGTCAAAGGCATAGTTGGCGACCGCGCGGGCCATCACGGACATGTTCGGCGGAATGCGGAACATGTTGCGCACGGCCCTGGTGGAGGTGAGGTCGTCGCCGTTGGCGTTGGTGTTGATATAGAGCCCGCCGTTCTCCTTGACCACGGTGCTGATGGCTATGGCTGACGAAGTGCTCACGTCGCCAAGGAGAAATTTCACCCCCTCCTTTTCCATGAGGGCGCGGGTACGGCGGCCGGCGATATCGGGGTTGGCCTCCGTATCCACAATAATGAATTCGGCCGGCCGGCCGCCGATTTTGCCGTCAAGATCCTTCAGCGCCATCTGCATGGCCATGTGTTCCAGCTTGCCTTGCTCGGCGTAGAGGCCGGACATGGGGAGCGTCAAGCCGATTTTCAATTTCTCCGCCGCCAAGGCCGAACCGGACGCGAACAAGCCCAATACCACGAGACAAATCCAGAAAATCCGCTTCATCGCAATTCCCTCCCTTCGTTGGAAGTTATCAGGGCTTGGGCAATGTGGCTGTTGCCTCAGCAAGAACGGCGCCGATAAAGGCGGGGACAAACGAGCCGTGAAAGCGTATGGGAGGCAATAACCACTTTCTCTGATTATCCTGTTCTTTATGATTCTTTTGACTTTGATGTTTCAAGTGCTGGAGCATTACCAATGTATGGCTCTGGAAATCGCCGCGTGACACGCCTCCTGCACAGTTTCTGAAATCGTAGGATGCGGATGCGCGGTGTTGGCCAGCTCGTCCGTTGTGCATTCCAGGTTCATGGCCAATGCCAACTCGGCAATCATGTCCGTCGCGTGGGGACAATACAGATGCACGCCTACAATTTCCCGATACCGAGGCTCCGCGATGACCTTGACCAATCCGTCCTCTTCTCCCTCGATTTTGGCTTTCCCGTTGGCCAACAGGGGAAAAGTTCCAACCTTCACCTCGCCGTACCGCGCGCGCGCCTGCTCCTCCGTCAGACCCACAGAGGCGATCTCCGGCGCGATATAAATACAGCTGGGAATTGAGGCATACCTGATTTTTCCTGATTGCCCGCATATATGTTCCACCGCGGCGACGCCTTCCATCGACGCGGTGTGGGCCAGCATCATCTTCCCGTTCACATCGCCTACGGCATAGATATGCGGTATGTTGGTGCGGAGGTATTCATCGGTCGCTATGGCGCCATTGCGCGCCGCGATCCCGGCGGCTTCGAGGTTGAGTCCGTCGTACTCCGCGCTGCGGCCGATCGCCATCAACACCGCGTCGCACGGTATTTCCCTCGCCGATCCTTCCCTTTCAAAGGATACCGCCTGTCTGCCCAGGCCGGTTACCCGCGCCGAAGTGTAGATCTCCACATCCATTTGTTGAAAGCGCCTGGCCACCTTTTCCGTGATATCCTGGTCCACCATGGGCAGAATGCGATCCAGAAATTCCACGATGCGGATCGAGACGCCGATTCCGGCCAGATAGTAGGCGAATTCAATGCCGATAGCCCCCCCGCCAATGACAACCATTGTCTGAGGGTAGCTCTTCATGTTCAAAATATCTGCGCTGGTATAAACAGGAAGGTTATACGCATTATCCAAAGGCAGCATTTTTGCTTTAGACCCGGTTGCGATAATGATATTGTCCGCTGTAATGACTTCCGCACCAACCCTGACTGTATGCGCATCTACAAAGGATGCCTCACCATGGTATTTCTTCACCTTGTTTTTCGTCAGGATGCCCTCAACGCCGTTTACAAGGGATTGCACAATCCTGCTTTTTCTATTCTGCAGGAGATCAAAGTCAATTTTCACCTGCCCGGGATCAACGCCAACCACTCCATAGGATGACGCGTTTTGCGCGTCGCGCAAAACGGAGACGCTTTTCAGCAAAACTTTTGCGGGGATGCAACCCACGTTCAAACAGACGCCCCCAAACTTATTTTTCTCGATAACGCAGGTCTTCTTTCCCAATTGCGCGGCTTTAACAGCAGCTACATAGCCGCCGGGGCCTCCGCCAATGACCATGATTTCATAATCCATCCGCGGACCTCCGTTCACACAAGAAGTAACCAGGGCTCTTCCAAAAGTTTCCTGAGGGTCCGCAGGAACCTCGCCGCTACAGAGCCATCTATGGTTCTGTGATCAAAGTTTATGGTCAGGTTCATCCTTGGCCTGACGGCAATCTCACGTTCCGGAGCGAGCACCACCGGCTTGTGCACCACCTGTCCGACAGAAAGAATTGCGCTTTCCGGCTGATTAATGATTGAGGTAAACTGCGTAATGCCGAACGCCCCCAGGTTGGAGACGGTAAACGTGCCGTCCGACATTTCCTCCCTGGACAATCCCTGCTCGCGGGCCTTGCGCGACAAACGTCCGCTCTGCGCCGCAATTTCTCCGACGGACAGTTGATCACAATCCCGGATCACGGGAACGACGAGGCCGTCATCCAGCGCCACAGCCACGCCGATGTTTATATTCCCGCGCTCGATGATATTTGCGCCGTCAAACACGCTGTTCAGCCGCGGATATTGCAACAGAGCGGTTGCCGCGCATTTCAGCACAATATCGTTCAGCGATGGTTTGACCCCATATTTTTCCATAACGCTGTCCGTAATAGACGCGCGCAAATTCAGGGCATCAGCCATATCCACTTCCGTGGTCATGCTGACATGGACAGCCAGATCAAGACTTTTCCGCAGTTGCGCGGCAATCACCTTGCGCATCCCTTTGACGGCTATAACGGCATCCTTTTTCGCAGTCTTTTCTTTTGCCGAGGCAAAAAGGGCCAAATCTGCGCTGTAGATCCTTTCGCCAGCCCTTTTGCCCAGCGAAGAAAGGTCCAACGCCTGCTCAGCGGCAATTTTTTGCGCAAGCGGCGTTGCCTTAACCTTGTTGGCGTCAAGGAAGAGGGTGATGTCCTTTTTTTCTATGCGCTTCTTTCCGGGCGCCAGAGCAATCCGGGAGAGATTAAGGCCGTGCTCTTTGGCGACCCGCTTTGCCGCGGGGGAAGCAAAATTTTTACCGCCAGACACGATCTGCCGCGAATCGGCCGCCGCAGGCAAGCTGTATGTTTCGCTCCCGGTTTCAGGCCGCGCCGGGGAGACTGCGGAAAGCGCATACGCCTCGCCCTTTGCTCCTATAATGGCGATATCCGCTTGGCATTGCGCCGTTTCCCCCTCTGGCACAAGAATTTTTAACAAGTGGCCTTCATGGGGAGATTCAAAAGGGAAAACAGCTTTATCCGATTCGATCTCGACAAGCGTTTCCCCCTTTTTCACATACTCATTTTCACGCTTCAGCCATTTTATAATGACGCCCTCGGTCATGGTTAAACTAAGCCTGGGCATCTTTACGGGTTGAGCCAAGGTACCCACCTCCTTGCTTCAGAGCGTAGTACGTTTGAGATGACGCCTTTTGTTTCTATCCGGGCAACTGGTCTACGCAATCCAGCAGGCCTTGCTGCGCTTCTTTTCAAACCGCCGAATCATTTTTCTGAATATGCAATGTCAGTGATCTTTTGCTCTAAAACATGGATTTGATTTCTCTGTAGATTGTATCCGGATCAGGGATGATAAAATTCTCCAGAACGGGAGCGAATGCCACCGGCGTGTTGGCGGCGGCGATCCGTTTTACCGGAGCATCCAAATAGTCCATGGCCTCTTCCATAA
>JAISOT010000146.1 GCA_031275465.1 Desulfovibrio sp. | reverse complement strand
CAGGAAGCCTTCTTTATCAACCTTGGTTTCACCGTGGTGGAAAAAGACGTCCTGCCGCAAAAAATCTGGGCGGATTGCGTAAACTGCCCCAAATATCCCGACTGCGACGAAATCGCCGTGCTGCTGGATATTTCCGGCAATAAAAACAAGCCGTCGGCGTCCGTCGCCGATACGTCTCCGCCCTCCCCCACGGAGAAGGAGAAAAACTGTGGCTGACGCGCTGCGGGCAACGGGACTGAGGGAACTTTTTACTCCGCATCAGATATCGCTGCGCGTACAAGAACTTGCAAAAGACATAGATGCTCTTTATGGTGACGAGACGCTTGTGGCAATATGCGTTCTTAAAGGCGCTTTTGTATTTTGCAGCGACTTGGTGCGCTGCCTGCGCAACAAAAATATCGAAGTGGATTTCGTGCGTCTTTTCAGCTACGGAAACGGTTCCGCAAGCTCGGGGCGGGCAGTCATCAACAAGGACGTGGATATCCCCCTGAACGGCAAGCACGTTCTGATAGTGGAAGATATAGTGGACAGCGGCCGGAGCATGCGTTTTCTGCTGGAGAGGATGGCGATGCGCGATGTGCGCAGCTTGCGTCTGGCGGCGCTCATCGACAAGCATGAACGCCGGGAAGTCGCGGTGCACGTCGATTTTGCCGCCTTTCATGTGGACAGGGGATTTGTGGTAGGTTACGGCCTTGATTATGCCGAACGCTGGCGCTCCTTGCCGGCTGTTTACGAGATTGCAGCGGAGTAAACCATTCAATGGAAATTCAATGTCCCAACTGCGCCAGCAGATTCAATCTGCCTGAGGATCTCGCACGGGACGGCGTGAAGCTGCGCTGTTCCGTCTGCAAAACTGTTTTCCCCTATTCGGCGTCAGCCGCAACGATGCCCGAACAGCCGCCGGAACCGGCAAAAAAAGATGCGGGCAAGACAAAACCCGGCCGCAAGGCCGCGCTTGCCGTTCTTTTGCTTGCGCTCTGCCTCGCGGGTGGTCTTTCGGGATATTTCTGGTACAGCCGGCAAACACCGGCGCCCCCTCCGGAGGATGCCGCGCAGAAAGTCGCCCGGCTGACCATGCGCAATGTGCGGCAATATTTTGTCGATAACGAAAAAATCGGCAAGGTTATGGTGATTGAAGGGAAGGTGGTCAACGAATTCGCCCAGCCAAAATCCCTGATCGCCGTTGAAGCCGCCATTTATGACAAGGACAAAAAGACTCTTTCCGTCAAAAAACAAATGGCCGGCACGCAGCTCTCGCTTTTTCAGCTGCAGGTTTTGAGCGAAAAGGAAATGGAATCGTTCCTGAACAACAAAATAGAAATTCTTTCCAATAACATCAATGTGCCGCAAGGCGGGGAAGTTCCCTTCATGGTGCTTTTTTACGCTCCGCCATCCGGCGTGGCGGAATTCGGCGTGCGGATTGTCGATGCGCAGGACGCGGACACATCGGGAAAATAGATCGCCCGCGGAACGTTTCACGGATCCGGTTCCGCGGCGTCGCAACCCCGGCGTCCGCCCGCAATGCGTCTGCGCCGTTATGTAACGGAAGCCGGACGGCGGCTCAGGGTCGCGGGAGTGGACAGCCCGCACCTGTGCGCAAGCCTTCTGGTTTGCCGCCTGCTTGAAATCACCCGCCTGAATTGCATCGTCGACGCTGACAGGGAACTGACGGAAGAACAAATTTCCCTGCTGGATCAACTGGTTCTCCGCAGGATCAACGGAGAGCCCCTGGCCTATATTCTCGGGCAAAAAGAATTTTTCAGCCGCAATTTTTATATTACGCCGGATACCCTGATCCCCCGTCCCGAAACGGAATTGCTGGTTGAGACTGCCCTCGCGCTTCTGCCGGGCTCCCGTCGGCTGTTCTTCGCGGATATAGGCTCAGGTTCCGGGTGTATCGGCATAACCCTGGCTCTGGAACGCGAGCTCTGGCGCGGCATGCTTCTGGACATTTCCGAAAAAGCGCTCGAAGTCGCAAAAAGCAACGCCAGAAGGCTCAACGCGGCCTCAAGCCTTGCATATGTTCAGGCGGATATGCGCTGGACGCCGGTACGGTCATGCTCCTGCGATCTTGTGGTGAGCAACCCCCCCTACATAGGGGAGTCCGAAACAGCGCGGATCATGGATGAAGTGCTTCGCTTCGAACCGCGCGAAGCGCTCTTTTCCCCTCTCGACGGCACAGCCCACCTCACGGCCGTCATCCGCCTTGCCGCGCGCGCGCTCAAAAAAAACGGCGTGGCGCTTGTGGAACACGGCGCGGAACAGGGCGCGCGCGCCCGCGCATTGTTCGAGGGCGCCGGTTCCTTCCGCGGAATAAAAACATTCCGCGATCCGGCCGGTCTGGAACGCTGCACCTGCGCCGTGAAGCCGTAGGCGCAGACCCGTTGGCGTAAAGTCTTCCCTTCAGAGGCAGCTCCATATACGCGGGGAAGGCGTAACGGGACGCTGGACCGGCAAAAAAAAAGCTGTTGCGGAGAACGGCAAGAATGCCTATGGTGAGGGTATCGCATAAAAAGAGAACGTTTACTTAAATATATATAAAACGTTTTGTCGATGCGGGTGGAGCGGACCGGTGGCCGTGACGGCACGCCAAATGCGCGGCGTCAGGTCAACCGTGAATTCTTTGCGCGAAACGGCCTTGGTCCGACGCGTACAGACGCGTATAGCCGTTATCCCGCTCAATGGCGACCGCGCGCCTTCTTTCGATAACGCGATACCGGCCGGAAGTGTTGCAACAAACTTGAAGGAGTTTTGAAAGGCGCGAATGGCGACCACATACCCAGCCGCACTACGATTTTCAGAACTTTGAAGGACCGTTCGGAACCCGGAGACTGAAAACATGCTATTCAGGAGCATTGCTTCCCGCATCATCTTTTCCGTTGTTCCCATTATTGCCGTTTTTACCATGCTGTTCATCGTGATTGTCAAAAAAATCACCGATTCGCAAGTCAATGGAGAAATCAATGAGAGAATGGGCGCGAGTCTGGAGTCGGCGAGTCTGCGGATAACGATGGAACTGACGGGGAACGCCAATGTGGCGCGCATGCTGGCGGCATATATGGAAACGTGCAGCCTGGAGATGATCGAACAAGGCGAAATGAAAGAATTTTTAATGCGGAGCATCTCCTCTCATCCCACCACAATGGGGGGCGGCATATGGTTCGAGCCGTACGCCCTGTACCCCGACAAGCGCCATTTTAACCCCTATGTGTATATTGAGAACGGAAAGGTCATATACGAGGCCGATTACGCCGCCGCCAGCGGCGTTGATTATCTTGCGACCGAATGGTATGCTGTTGGCCGCAATGCCAAAGGCGGGGCTGCATGGTCGAGAATATACTACGATCCTCTCTCAACGCAGACAATGGTGACCGCCACCGTTTCGTTTTACGACAACAATCGCGTCATGCGGGGCGTGGCGACCTCCGACATGTCTCTTGACGACATTCAGGCAATCACAAAGTCCATCGTGCCCGGCGAGACAGGAAAAGCCCTTCTTCTCGGGGCGTATGGGGAATATGTCTCATTTCCCGACGGCGGCCGGGAGATTGGGAGCAGAATTCAGGACGACGGGGATGAAAATCTGGCCGCGCTGGGAAAAAC
>JAISOT010000113.1 GCA_031275465.1 Desulfovibrio sp. | reverse complement strand
CGGCGAAGCGAACTCCACCACAGTCAACGCCTTCGGCGGCCAGTACGTCTCCAGCGGCGGCGTGGCGAACTCCACCACAGTCAACGCGGGCGGCCATCAGACCGTCTACTCCGGCGGCGTGGCGAACGACGCCAGAATCTTTAACTTCGCCTCCCAGTACGTCTCCAGCGGCGGCGTGGCGAACTCCACCACAATCAATTCGGGCGGCACACAGTCCGTCCACTCCGGCGGTTCCTCGCTTGACGTCGTTCAGAGCGCGGGCGGCAACGTCTTTGTTGAGGTCATCGGCGGCGACAACGGCACGAAAATCAGCGGAACCAACGCGTCCGGCGTCTTCTCCTACAGCGGCGGCGTCGCGAGCAACTTCATCCTCTATGCCGGCGGCTACCAGAACATCTCCTCCGGCGGCGTGGCGAACGCCGCCACAGTCAATTCGGGCGGCGACCAGTACGTCTACGCCGGCGGCGAAGCGAACTCCACCACAGTCAACGCCTTCGGCGGCCAGTACGTCTCCAGCGGCGGCGTGGCGAACGCCGCCACAGTCAATTCGGGCGGCACACAGTCCGTCTACGCCGGCGGCGCGGCGAACGACACCACAGTCGGCAACGGCGGCTCACAATGGGTTTCCGGCGGCGTGGCCAGCGGCACCACGGTCAGTTCGGGCGGGCGGCAGATCGTCTCCTCCGGCGGCATGCTGGCCGGCTCCAACTTCATCGCGGAGGGCGGCGCGCTTGAGGCCGCGGAAGTCGTCTTCCGGGACGAAGCCACCGTCCTGCGCATCGAGAGCGACAGCGACACGGTTCAGGCCGCCGCCTTCAGGGGCGCCGGCACGCTGATCAAGGAAGGGACGGGCACCCTGACCCTGGCGGGCGCGAACGTCTACACCGGCGGCACGGTCATCAGCGCGGGAACCCTTGAGATCACAGGCTCGCTGGGCACGGCGGCAGGCGGCCACGCCGGCGGCATAACCAACGACGGCTCCCTGGTGTTCAATCAGACTGGCGGCCAGATCCTGTCCGGCGACATCGCCGGCGGCGGCGACCTGAGCAAAACCGGCTCGGGCACGCTGGTCCTGACCGGCGCGGTCAGCCAGAAGAACATAACTCTTGAGGCGGGACGCCTGGACATCGGCCAGGGGGGCGTCGCCGCCTACGGCCTGTTCACGGCGGAAGACAACACCACGCTCGGCCTGACGGCGGGCGGCGGCCCCGCGCTTGCCGCCGGCAGCGCCGCGATCGGAAATTCCGTCACCCTTGACATCCTGAGCTACGACGGGGAAAGCGCGCACACGCTCATCCGCGCCGCCGGCGGCATCACCGGGGATTTCGCCGCGGTGAAAGCGGGCGGCGCGGACGTCGCGCCGCCGGACCCCGCCGCAACCCCGGATGTCTTCATGAGCGTCACCGTTGACAAGGTTGCCGGCGGCACGGAGTTGGAGGTGAAGCAGGGGCTGATATGGGAGAGGTCGCGGGATGCCCACGGCACATTCAACGTGGCGACCGCTTTCACCCTGAACACCGATCTTGCCGACAACACGGGAGGCGCGTGGGCGTATGGCTGGGACGGCACGACCCTGACCAAGACCGGCGCGGGCACCCTGACCCTGGCGGGTGAGAACGCCTACACCGGCGGCACGGTCGTCAGGGAGGGCACTCTTGAGGTCACAGGCTCGCTGGGCAACGGCGACCATGACGGAGACATCGCCGCCGACGGCTCCCTGGTGTTCAACCAGGCCGGCGACCAGACGCTGCGCGGCGACATCGCCGGCGCGGGCGGCCTGACCAAGACCGGCGCGGGAACCCTGACCCTGACGGGGAAGAACACCTACGCAGGCGGCACGACGGTGCGCGGGGGAGCGCTCGGCATCGCCTCGGACGGCAATATCGGCACGGGAGCCAATACCCTGGACGGCGGCGTCCTGCTCCTGACCGGCAGCGGTTACGCCAAGGACTGGACGCTCGGCGCGGGAACCAACGCCGTCGACACGGGCGGCGGCGTGAACTTCAGCGGCGTCTTTTCCGGCGCGGGCGGCCTGACCAAAACCGGCGCGGGAACCCTGACCCTGACCAACGGCAACACCTACGCCGGAAACACCGCCGTCAGCGCGGGAACCCTTGAAGTCACCGGCTCGCTGGGCGGCGGCGACTATGCCGGGGACATCGCCGTCGACGGTTCCCTGATATTCAACCAGGCCGGCGACCAGAGGCTGTCCGGCGACATCGCCGGCGCGGGCGGCCTGACCAAGACCGGCGCGGGAACCCTGACCCTGGCGGGCGCGAACGCCTACACGGGCGGCACGACGGTGGAGGCGGGCGTGCTTGCCGGCGACACGGCCGGCCTGCAAGGCGATATCGACGTCGCCGCCGGCGCCTTCCTCCGCTTCGCCCAGGGGTTCGACGGCGTCCTCAACGGGCGCCTCGGCGGAGCGGGCGCGCTGGAAAAGGACGGGGCCGGAAAGCTGGTCCTGAACGGCGGGCACAGCGCCGGCGCGGTCGACGTCAGCGGCGGCAGCCTCATCGTCGGGGGAAGCCGGTCCGAATCCGCGGCCAGGCTCGACGCGGGCGGAGACGTCAACGTGCATGACGGCGCGCTGCTGGGCGGGCACGGCACGATAGCGGCCAACGAGGTGATCGTCCGGCCCGGCGGCATCCTTTCGCCGGGCAATTCCTACGGCACGACCACGGTCAACGGGGACCACACCTTCATGCCCGGCTCCTATTTCGACGTTGAAGTCAACCCCAACGACACCAACGAGGGCGACAAGCTCATAGTGACGGGCACGGCGACTCTGGCCGGCACGTTCCGCCATATCAGCACCGGCGGCGCGCCGGGCGATTACGCCGCCCCGGGCAAAAAATGGCTTATCCTGGACGCGGGCGCGCTTGTGGGCCGGTTCGACGAGGCGATATCCGATCTCGCCTTCCTTTCGCCGCTGCTGGATTACGATTACACGAACGCGGATCTGTACCTGAGTTTCGTCAGGAGTTCCTCATTCGCCGACTTTGCGGCCAGCGGGAATCAGGGCGCCGTCGCCGGCGCGCTCGAAAGCCTGGACCACAACGGCGGCCTGTACAGGGAACTTCTGGGCGGCGTCACGACGGCCCGGGCGCGGCGCGTGCTGAACGAGCTTTCGGGCGAGGCCCACGCCACCCTGAAGAGCAATCTCTTCATGCTGGACAACGCCTTCGCGCGACGCCTCGCCCGGCGCGCGAGCGGCAGATCGGCCCTGCGCGGCGCGCGGCCGGACGCGGCCCGCCCCTTTGCGGGCAACAATCTCTGGGTCAGCGTGGATCAGGCGTACGGCTCCCTGTACGGCGACGAGGGCGCGGCCCGCTCCTCGCTGCACGGGACGGAGCTTTCCGGCGGCTACGACGCCGACTTCGCCGGCGGATGGCTCGGCGGCCTGGCCTTCCGCTTCAACGCCGGGCATCAGGACGTGGACAGCCGGCGCTCCGAGGCGGACATAAAGAGCTACGGCGCCGCGCTTTACGGGGGCAGGGAATTTCCCCTCGGCCCCGGCGTCCTGCGCTTTCTCCTGTCCGGGGCCTTCACCCTGCACGAAGTGGAGAGCGAGCGGAAAATCGGCATCGGTTCGCGCGACCAGACGGTTGAGGCCTCGTACGGGGGCAGATCCTTCCTGGGATCCTTCGAGACGGCCTACAGGGTTTCGCCGGCGGGCATGTTCAGCCTTGAGCCTTACGCCTCCATCGGCTGGCACAGCCTGCGGCTGGACGGCTTCGCGGAGAGCGGGGGCAACGCCGCCCTGCGCGGGAACGAGGAAGACTGGAATCACGCCGTGAGCGTTCTCGGCCTGCGGCTGTCGACGCCGCTGCCCGGCCGCTTCTCCATCGACGCCGATCTGGGCTGGCGGCACGTTTACGGCGGGATCAGGCCGGAAAGCTCTTTCGCCTTCCGCGAGGGCAGCGACAGGTTCTCCGTCAAAGGGGCCGCCATGAACAGGGACGCGGCGGTCCTCGGCCTCGGCCTCGGCCTGAAGCTCACCGACAACGTGAGCGTCGGCCTCCGCTATGACGGCGAGACGGGCGCGCGGGGGCAAAGCCACGGCGGCAGGGCCGTCTTTGAGGTGACGTGGTAGCGGCGCAAAAAAGCCGCCGCGCCGCCGGTTCACGCATCCGGGGCGCGGCGCAGCATGTGAACCTCCCTTTCCGGCTTCCCGGTGATGATCGTCATGAGACGCAGGCTGCGCAGATGCGTGTATCCGCACTGCTCCGCCGCGCGCTGAACCTCGCTTTTATCCAGCCGCATCCGGTATTCCGACGGCCGCCGCCGGCTTGCGGGCAACCCCCAGTCGTCGGTGTGGTACTGGTTGTTGGGTATGGAATCATACCTGCGCGTGATCATTTCAAAAACGATAATTCCGCCCTGTCCGAGATAGGGCCTCCAGATCCGCAGAAATTCCGCGAGCTCGACGCCGGGGATGTAATAAAGCCACGTCAGGGACAAAATGCCGTCGAATACGGGCGGGACGCCGGGCTTGCCCGCCTGCGCCTCTCCAAAGGAAGGGGACAGGGCGTTGTCTACCCGGACGTTCAAAGCGACTCCTTGCAGGCTGGCCAGTTCGCGGCTTAATCGCACGGCCTGCGGGGCTATGTCGATGCCGTACAGCCGGCTGAACCCCTTTTGGGCCAGCCAGAGAAGATTGGCGCCGCTCCCGCACGCGATTTCAAAAATCGCCGCGTCGCGCGGCAGGGCGGAAGCGAGCCAGTCGCAGGCGACGCAGGCGTGCCGGCGAAAATTGCGCCTCGTTATGGCGTGAACATGCCAGAGGTCCGCCCCGCTGTCATTAACAAGCCGTTCCACGTCCTTGCCCGAAATGCCGAGACCATGGCCGAAAGGGAGATTGGCGCGCAGGCGCTGCATGAACGACATGCGCCGCCTCCCGTCCGGGGCCGGCCGGGAGGCGCGCGGCGCGCTGTCATCCATATTCGTCATTCCTGTTCCACCGCCGTTTGCAGGGAGGGGCATGTTCCGTCCACGCAGATATATTGCATATTTTTCCGGATGTCACGGGGTAAAACGTCAAATCGGCGAAGCGGAAGCGCCCCTGTCAGGATGGGGGAATGCCATGAGATACATAGCGATTGTCCACAAAGACGAAAACGGCGCGCGCGGCGCAACGCGGTCCGGCCTGATCCAGGCCGCGACGCGGGCCAAAAATTTTTTTATCCGCAGGCCGGCTTGACATTTTCCGCCGGATGGGGCATTCAAACTACTCTCTTTTTGGAGGGCGAACATGTACGCTATTATCGAAACCGGCGGCAAACAGTACCGCGTTCAGGAAGGCGCGAAACTTGCGGTGGAAAAACTGGCGGCTCAGGCCGGGACGGAAATCACCATCGACAGGGTGCTTCTGATCGGAGGAACTGAATGCAAGGTCGGCTCCCCTTATCTGGCGGGCGCTACCGTCACCGCGGAAGTGACGGAACACGGGCGCGGCCCGAAGATCAAAGTTTTCAAGCGCTGGCGGCGCAACGATTCGCGCAAGCTGAGGGGGCATCGCCAGGATTTCACCGCGCTCCGGATCAAAAGCATTAACGAACAGTAACGGCCGCCCTTGTCCGGCGGCATCACAGCGGGAGCCGCCGCGCCGGCGGCGCCCCGGTGGATGGAAAATCCCCGCCGTAACGGACGTTTGACGCGGGGTACGCAGAGGAGGCGATATGGCTCACAAAAAAGCAGGCGGTTCGTCGCGCAACGGGCGGGACAGCGCGGGGCAGCGGCGCGGCGTCAAACGTTTCAGCGGGCAGCGTGTTTCGGCGGGCAGCATACTGGTGCGTCAGCTCGGCACAACCGTCCATCCCGGCCTCAATGTCGGCATGGGCAGGGATTATACCCTTTTCGCCAAAATTGACGGCGTGGTGCGTTTTGAAAAATACATCCGCAAACGCCATACCCGCGTGCGTGTGCACATAGACGCGGCCGCGGAATGACAGCCGGCGACATCTGGTTTTTCCGGGAAGACGCGCGAGCATCTTCCCTTTTTTGTTCTTGATTTTTCCGTTCCGGATCGCCCGCGGGGTTCCGCGACGATTTGGAATAAAAGCCTCTCCGCCTATGCGCTTTGTGGACGAAGCAGACATTCTGGTACGGGCCGGTAACGGCGGCCACGGCTGCGTTTCTTTCCGCCGGGAAAAATTTGTCCCGCGCGGCGGGCCTGACGGCGGCGACGGCGGCGGCGGCGGTTCCGTCATTCTCAAGGCGGACGAGCGTCTGCTCTCTCTCTATGATTTTCGCGTCAAACGCCTGTACGAGGCCAAACACGGACGCCCCGGCCAAGGCGGCCAACGCAGCGGCAGGAGCGGCGAAGACCTTGAGATCGGGTTGCCGGTGGGTACCCTGGTCTTCATGAAAACCCCGGACGGCGAGCGCCTGCTCGCCGATCTGAGCGAGCCAGGCTCCCGGGTGACAGCCGCCAAAGGCGGACGCGGCGGCAAGGGGAACGAACATTTCAAGTCGTCCACCATGCGCGCGCCGAGGTTCGCCCAACCCGGAGAAGCGGGAGAAGAATTCACACTGCGTCTGGAACTGAAAATTCTGGCGGATGTCGGCCTGATCGGCCTGCCCAACGCCGGAAAATCAACGTTTATTTCGCGCGTGTCGGCGGCCAGGCCAAAAATCGCCGACTACCCGTTTACCACGCTGACCCCCAATCTGGGCGTGATGACGGATGAGGCGGCCCCGGACAAACGTCTGGTCGTGGCCGATATTCCCGGCCTTATCGCAGGCGCGCACATGGGGCTTGGGCTGGGCGGCCGCTTTTTGAAGCATGTGGAGCGTACCCGTTTTCTGGTGCACATCCTGAGCGCCGAAGACGTGGGCGACGATGCCCCCTGGGCCGGATTTGAACTGGTTAACGAGGAATTGCGCCGTTTTGACCCGGAACTCGCCGAACGGCGGCAAATTGAGGTCATCAATAAAATTGACCTGCTTCCCGGGGAGCGCCTTTCCGCCCTGCGGTCGCGCGCCCGCGTCGAGGGCCGGCGCATATTCTTCATTTGCGCCCTGCACGGAGAACACATGCGGGAACTGGTTGCCGAAATCTGGCGTTTGCGCGATGCCGCGGAAAGCCGCAATCCCGCCGTCCGCCCCGGGCGGGCCGGCAATACGGCGTTTTCGGATGAAGATTTCCCTGATGTTGAAGTCGTGTATACGCGGGAATAGCCATGGTTGACAGACTGGAAGATTTGCGGCGGGAACGGCGCCGGGCCGTCAGTCAGGCGCGCGCTGTGGTGGTCAAGGTGGGCAGCGCCGTGCTGAGCGATGCGCGGGGGCTTGATACGGCCGTCGTGTCCGGCCTTGCGCGGCAGATGGCCCTTGTGCAGGGCAGTCCCGGGAAAACCTGTCCGCCGCGGCGTCTGGTGCTGGTTTCCTCCGGGGCCGTCGCGGCCGGGAGAGCTGTTCTGGCCGCCGCCGGACAAAAAGTGGACGCCGCGAACCTCGCCGCCCGGCAGGCCGCCGCCGCGGTAGGCCAGGGGCAGCTCATGCGCGCCTGGGATATGGCCTTTGCCGCCCACGGAATGTCCACCGCCCAAATTCTGCTCACCAGGGACGACCTGCGCTCCAGGGAGCGTTTTCTCAACATCCGCAATACCGTCGCCGCGCTGCTGGAGTGGAACGTTGTACCCGTGGTGAATGAAAACGACACGGTTTCCGTGAGCGAGCTCAAATTCGGCGACAACGACTGTCTGGCAAGCCTGCTGGTCAACCTCACCGGCGCCGACCTGTTTGTCAATCTGACCTCCGCCCCCGGCGTGCAGAGCGCGGACCCGCGCCTCAAGCCGGACTCGCCGGTCATGGAATGCATCGAAGACGTGACCGCCCTTGACCTGAGGCGCCTGTGCGGAGGAAAGACGGAAGCGGGAAGCGGCGGCATGTATTCCAAACTGCTGGCCGCCCGCCGCGCCGCGCAGATCGGTGTCCCCACCCTGATTCTGCCTGGCCGCGCGCCGCATGTGCTGGCGCGAGCCTTTGGGCTGGATGCCGGCGGAACAGCCGATAATGCGGAAACCCGGAAAACCTGCCCGGGGACGTGGGTTCGGCCGTCCGGGCGCGCCATTTCGCGCCGAAAGTTCTGGATGGCCTATCAGGCCGAGCCGGCCGGAGCGGTGGCAGTGGACGCGGGCGCCGCCGACGCCCTGCTGCGCAAGGGCGGCAGCCTGCTGCCCGGCGGAGTGCGTTCTGTGGAAGGAGTTTTTCAGAAAGGGTCCCTCGTGCGGGTCCTGCACGAGGGACGGAGCATCGGCGTGGGCCTGAGCAACTACAACGCGACGCAACTGAGAAGAATCATGGGGCTCAAACGCCATGAAGTGGCGGCTGTCCTCGGCGACGCGCACTACCCTGAAGTGATACACAGGGATAATCTGCTGCTGGACGCCGCCATATAGGGCAATTAACATTGAAAATGCATAAGTTGCACTGCAAGGATTCGCTTGCAAATCCCTGCCGCGAGAATGCCGCTTTTTAACATCAGGTGACGGATATGGGCAAACTGACGCGCATCGGCGTTTCTCTGGATGAGGATTTACTGGACCCCTTTGACGAACTTTGCCGCCGCAAGGGCTACTTCAACCGCTCGGAGGCGATCAGGGATCTGATCCGCAAGGCTCTGGTGGAAGAGCCCGGGGTGAAGGCGCATGGGCGGGGCGCGAGCACGCTGACTCTTCTTTACGACCATCACAAAAATGATCTGGCCCGGCGGCTCGTGCGGATTCAGCACGACGAGCACGATATTATCGCGGCGACCCTGCATATCCACCTTGATCACAGCAATTGTCTGGAAGTTCTGGTCATCAAGGGAGAGGCCGCGCGCATGCGCGCGCTGGCGGACAGGCTGATCAGCTGCACCGGCGTGAAAAATGGCGCGTTCAGTCTGATCCTGACCGGTCAGGTTCCGGCCTGACGGCGTTCAGGGGCATGGGCGCATCGCGCCCCATCGGCTCTCCGCCCGACTATGCCGGTTACGGAGAGGGCGGTCCGTTTACGGAAAGGGTTTTTGAGAGTGTTGACATAAAGATATGTTTGGGGCATAATTGACCCGCCGCCATCCGGGAAGGTATACCCGCCGCGCGAAGGTCGCTTCCAGGAGTCCGGCCATGGTTGGCTTGTCCATTCGGCCCAAATTCACACGCCACCCGAAAATCCGGATTTTTCCTCCGAGTCGGATATGAGTCGTCTGAGGCGCCTGTTGGGCTTTATGGTCTGCAGCGCATATTGATCGGCCTGTTCCTCCAAAAATTGTTCATCCCGCGCGGATTGGCCCGTATCCATCGCAGTGTGCGCCAGCAAATAATGCCCGATTTCATGCAGCAGCACAAAATCCGTATAATACTTGCGCAACCGCGAATCCCTTATGGCCAATATTTCATTGAATTGCTTGAAATTTATCAGAATCACGTGCCCGTCCCCCGTAATCTCCTCAATATACGCGAGACAGTCATCATCCTCATATTCCAATGCCCTGTCCGCGCGTATCTCCAGCTTTTCAAATTTTCTTTCAAGGGGATTATAAAATTTGACAAACAACCGTTTCCCTTGTTTCAGCAGCCTGATCTGGTCACATTTCATGGAGGGCGCGGGGGTTTTCCAGCTATTCCCGCCAGGGATCAAGCAATGGGACGCCTGTCACCTGAAAATCCCCGACGTTGCGCGTGACTACCGTCAACCCGTGCACCAGCGCGGTGGCCGCAATCAGAGCGTCCCTGCCAGAACGCGGGTCAGGTATGCGCAGAGCCGCGCAGCGCTGCGCCACAGGGAGATCCGCCGGCAAAATGCGTTCGGCGAAAGCCGGGAGCACTTGTCTCTCCAGCCAGGTCTCCAGGACATTCGCCCGTGTTTCGTCTTTGCGGCGCACGGAGAGAAGACCCAGGCGAATTTCCAAAATCGACACGACTGAAAGATACATGTCGCCAATATCCACGCCTGCGGCCCAGGCCGCCACGCGCTGATGCACCCTGTCAGCCTTGCGCAGTTCCGAGACGACATTGGTGTCCAGCAGATACATCAGGAAAAATCCGCGGCTTTCAACAGTCCGTCTCGCAGCTTTGCCGGGTCGAAATCAAGTGGGGCCGTTTCCGGGGAGGCCAGCAATTCCAGCACATTTTTGCCGCTTCCGGCGAGTTTGCGGTACTCCTCAAAAGACAGCAGCACATGGGCCGGCCTTCCCCGATCGGTTATGAATACCGGCCCGTTCATCGCGGCCAGTTTCGCCTGCCCCGCGTTCTGGTTAAAATCCCGGCTGGTCATGGTAATCATACGCGCCTCCGCTTTGTAGAAACATATCTACATAGGGAATCTCTGTCAAGACTCCGAACGGAATGGCTGGAAAGAGGCCGCCGCCTCGAAGCAAACGGGAAATGCAGCTCCCTTTTCAGGCCGGTCCCGAACTACTGAAAGCGGTTCCCCGAATGCAAAGAGGACGGCCTGATTCAGTCAAGAATCAGCCTTTGCCGACCTTGGCGGCGTATTCGCCGGCCGCGAGGCAGCCGCCCTCGGTCGGCGCGGTGCGTCTTACCCGCACAAGCCATCCGTTGCGGTAGGGATCCGCATTCAAAAGCTCCGGCCTGTCGCCCAGCGCCGCGTTGACGGCCGTCACCTCGCCGGAGACGGGCATAACGGCTTCGCTGACCGCTTTGACCGATTCTATGGAAGCGCATGATTCGCCCTGTTTGAAGCGTGCCCCCACATCAGGCAGATCGACAAAGACGATGCCGCCCAACTGATCCTGGGCGAAGTCCGTGATACCGATAAGGAAGGAACCGTCAGGCTGTTCCTGCGCCCATAAGTGTTCCGTATGGTATTGTCTGTCATTCGGGAATTCCACGATAATCTCCTTTTATGCGCTGAAGCGCGTTTTGGGCGCCCGTATGGCCAGGGGAATAATTTCGTCCAGTGTTGGGTGGGCAAACATCACCTGTCGCAGCTTTTGTTCCTCATAGCCGTGTTTCATCAACAGTTGAGCCACGGTCACCAGGTGCGAAACTCCGGCTCCCACTGCGGCAATGCCCGCAATGCTTCCTTGGTCCCACACCACCTTGACAAAGCCGGCGCAGCCTCCCCCGGCTTGGGCGATGGGGTTCATGGCCAGAGGCGCCCGGGACACCTCAACGGTCTTGCCCTCCTTCAACAATGCTTCCGCAGTCCGCCCCACGCGCATAATTTCAGTGCCGCCGTATATACAGGAAGGCACGGGGCCGGCGGCGTACTCCCTGTCCGTTTCACCGAGAATGCGGGCGGCGGCGTAAGCGGCCTGGTGCCCGGCCGCATGGGCCAAAAGCGCCATGCCGTTGATATCGCCCACGGCATAAATTCCCTGTGCGGCCTCAAGAAAGGCGTTGGTCGTCACATAGCCGCACCGGTCAAGGACGCAGCCAAGTTTTTCCGCGTCGAGATTCCCTGTGTTCGGCGCCCGCCCGACGGCCACCAGAGCTTTGGCCGCGGTAATGACCTTGCCGTTCTCCAGAGTAAGCCTGGCCCTGCCGCCAACGGTTCCCAAAGATTTGGCGCGTACTCCTTCCTGGCAAACGATGCCGTTTTTATTCAGGGCGCGCAGCAGTTCCTTGGCCACATCCGCGTCTTCGAGCGGAGCGATGTGGGGAGCGGCTTCAATGACGGTGACTTTGCCGCCCATGGCCGCGAAGAAATCACCCAGTTCGATGCCTATGGCCCCGGCTCCCACGATGATGAGGCTTTCAGGCGCTTCGGCCAGACGCAGCAGCCCGGTGCTGTTCAGCACGCAATCGCCGTCCGGAGCGAGATCGGGAAACGATGCGGGGGACGTGCCACAGGCCAGAATAATGTATTCGGCTGCGAGATCCGTGTTGCCATTCGCTCCTTCGAGCCGAATCCGGCCAGGCGCAATTCCGAAGCCGTGCCCTTCAAAAAGGGCTACGCCCATCTCCATGAGATTTTCGGCCAATGTCCGGCCGGATCCCTTGATGAAACGACTGATTCTGTCTTGCAAGGCAGTATAGTCAACTTCTGCGCTGCCTTTAACCACGTGCACACGTTGCTGGGCGCGCAGCAAAGCTTGGGGGGCCACCGCCCCCAGCAGCATCTTGGTGGGGATACAGCCGCAATTAAGGCAGGCGCCGCCCCAATGCGCGTCTTCCACCAAAGCCACGCTTTTTCCCCCGTGGGCCAGAACACGCGCCGCGGTTATTCCGCCGGGGCCGCCACCCAGAATGATGACGTCGAATGACAGCATGATGTCCTCCTACTTGGCTATTTCCGCTTTAAACAAAAACCGGCGTACCGCTGAGCGGTACATGAGAAGACTCTGCCCGGGAAGAGGCTCAAGACCGTGCATATCCCAGGCCATATCCGGGGTGACGGCGGTGACGGCAAAGGGCAGGGTTCGCTGTCCGCAAGCTTCCGCCACCATCCGGGCGGCCATTGCGGCATCGTCGCCTTTCGGCCATGCCCAGCCGTCTTCATTCGGCAGAGGCGCGGCCAGAAAGCGCACCAGCCCTTCGGGCGAACTTCGCACCAGATCAATGGTTTTGCCCAGATCATTCACATCGGGAGTGCCGCCGAAGATCTTTGCCGTCGTTTCGCCAGAGCCAACGATATTACAAATTACGCGTACTCCCTTGATTTTTAAAAAATTTTCCAGAAGATCCGGTTTGCGCCCGTCCGTCTGAAGCCATACCTGAAGCCCGCCCGCGGCGAGACGTTCCACAAGAATATGGAGGTTTTCCTCCTGATCTTCGGGACATTGTGAGAGATAGATGCCCGAAATCCTGCCGTGAAGCATGTCGCTGCGGGTTACGCAGACCTCAAGCGCATGGCCGGACAGCAGGTAGGCGATGATTTCCCCGGAACCCTGTTTGATGACTTTCCCGTTGAAATACAAGGGGAACTCAACTCCTTCCGGGTTACGGTAAATTGCGTTTCGGTTCGCGCGGTAGAAGCTGTTAAA
>JAISOT010000112.1 GCA_031275465.1 Desulfovibrio sp. | reverse complement strand
CTGACGCAAACCAGAAGCATCGCCGGCGCGCGGGAATAGCTCAACGGCTAGAGCATCAGCCTTCCAAGCTGAGGGTTGCGGGTTCGAATCCCGTTTCCCGCTCCATTCCCGCGATTCCTCAATCTTCATCCGCCATGGACATTTGTGTTCCCTGGCAGGCAGGGACTGGAGCAGGGATGACGCGCCCCTTTCCGCAGGCGCGCCGGCCCATGATTGTCACGCGGGATGCGGGCTCGGCCTGATCGCGCGGAAGCCAGAAATGTAAAACTTTTTCCAGGGAGACCTAACAATGGGCAAGGAAAAATACGAACGCAAAAAACCCCACGTCAACATCGGCACCATTGGTCACATTGACCACGGCAAAACCACCCTGACGGCCGCCATTACCAAAATAGCAGGTCTGAAAGGCCAGGGCAAATTCATTTCCTTTGACGAAATCGACAAAGCGCCTGAAGAGAGGGAACGCGGCATCACCATCGCCACGGCCCATGTTGAATACGAAACGGAAAAGCGCCATTATGCGCATGTGGACTGCCCCGGCCACGCCGACTACATCAAGAACATGATCACCGGCGCGGCCCAGATGGACGGCGGCATCCTTGTCGTGGCCGCCACCGACGGCCCCATGCCCCAAACCCGGGAGCACATCCTGCTCGCCCGTCAGGTGGGCGTGCCCCAGCTTGTCGTCTTTCTGAACAAATGCGATCTGGTTGACGACGAGGAATTGCTGGAGCTTGTTGATCTGGAAGTGCGCGAACTGCTTTCTTCCTACGATTTCCCCGGAGACGACGTACCCGTCATCCGCGGTTCAGCCCTGAAAGCCCTTGAATGCGATGACCCCAACGCGCCGGAGGCAAAGTGCATCATTGACCTGCTGCAGGCCTGCGATGATTTCATTCCGGAACCGCAACGGGACATTGACAAACCCTTCCTTATGCCGATTGAAGACGTGTTCTCCATTTCCGGCCGTGGCACGGTGGTGACGGGCCGTGTGGAGCGCGGCGTTCTGAAGGTGAGCGACGAAGTGGAAATCGTGGGCATCAAGGCCACCCAGAAAACCACTTGCACCGGTGTGGAAATGTTCCGCAAGCTGCTTGACCAGGGGCAGGCGGGCGACAATATCGGCGCCCTGCTGCGCGGCACGAAACGTGACGAGGTGGAACGCGGCCAGGTGCTCGCCGCACCGAAATCCATTACGCCGCACAAAAAATTCAAGGCCGAAGTCTATGTTCTTTCCAAGGAAGAAGGCGGCCGGCACACGCCCTTCTTCTCCGGCTACCGCCCGCAGTTCTATTTCCGCACAACCGACATCACGGGCGTGATCAACCTGCCTGAAGGCGTGGAAATGGTCATGCCGGGCGACAACTCCCAGTTTATCGTGGAACTTATAGCCCCCATCGCCATGGAGAACGGTCTGCGTTTCGCCATACGTGAAGGCGGCCGCACGGTAGGCTCCGGTGTTGTAACTGAAATCATTGAGTAATCGCCATGAGAGTAAACATCATCCTGGCATGCACTGAATGCAAGCGGCGCAACTACAGCACGCGCAAGAACAAAAAGAACACCACAGGGCGCCTGGAAGTGAAAAAATACTGCCCGTGGGACAAAAAGCATACCGTGCATCGAGAAACCAGATAACATCGCGCAGAGGGCTGATGCCCTCCGCGCGAAACGCAGGGCAGTAGCTCCAACGGTTAGAGCGGCGGTCTCCAAAACCGCAAGTTGGGGGTTCGAATCCCTCCTGCCCTGCCAATTATCACAGGCGGTACCATGGCGAAAAAGCAGGATCAATCCTCTGAAATCAAATCTGATAACGCGCAGAATCCCGTTGCGCGCTTTACTCGCTATGTGGAGGACGCGAAGGCGGAGTTGCGCAAAGTAACTTGGCCGACGCTCCCGGAAACGAAAAAGGCCACCCTGGCCGTACTGGGTTTTGTGGCTGTTATGGCTGTCATCCTCGGGCTGGTGGATCTTGGCCTGTCGGCCCTGATCAAGTCCATATTGTCTTGAAGGCCTATATGAACAATCCCGATATCGCCCTCAACGATTCCGGCGCCCACCAGACGGCCGAGCAAGACCAAAAAGCGCGCTGGTACCTGGTGCATACCTATTCCGGCTTTGAACAGCGCGTGGAAAAAACCATTGCCGAAATGATGCGTACCGGCCAGGATAACGGACTTATCAAGGAAGTTGTCCTCCCCACGGAACAGGTTGAAGAACGCGCCAAGGACGGCGGCAGACGCCGCACCAAAAACAAAATGTTCCCCGGCTATATCATGGTGCGCATGGTGATGACGGATTTGTCCTGGCATCTTGTTCAATCCATCCCCAAAGTGACCGGCTTCGTCGGTGGAAAGACGAGGCCGGCCCCCATGAAGGACTCCGAAGCCGAGGCTGTCCTCAAACAGATGGAAAGCAGCCAGGAAACTCCCCGGCCAAAATTCAATTTCGGCAAGGGTGACGAAGTGCGCGTGGTGGACGGGCCGTTCGGAGGTTTTAACGGCGTGGTTGAAGACGTCAATCACGATAAGGGCAAACTGCGCGTTTCCGTTTCCATTTTCGGACGCCAGACGCCGGTTGAACTTGATTTCGTCCAGGTTTCAAAAGGATAAGAGACCTTTTCCGTTTCCGGCGCACTGCGCTTGTTCTATCTTTAAGGAAGGTTACGATGGCCAAAAAAGAAGTTGCCAAAATTAAACTGCAGATCCCCGCCGGCGCCGCCAATCCTTCGCCGCCCGTGGGGCCTGCGCTGGGTCAGCACGGCTTGAACATCATGGGTTTCTGTAAAGAATTTAACGCCCGCACGCAAGACCAGAAAGGAATGATTATCCCGGTGGTCATTACAGTATATGCCGATCGTTCCTTTTCTTTTGTCACCAAAACGCCGCCGGCATCCGTGCTGATTATGAAAGCGGCCAAAATAGAAAAAGGTTCCGGCGAACCCAACCGCAACAAAGTCGGAAGCCTTACCATGCCCCAGGTGGAAGAGATTGCCCGGACGAAACTGCCGGATCTCAATGCCGCTTCTCTGGAAGCTGCGGTAAAATCCATTGCGGGCACGGCACGCAGCATGGGTATTGACATACTTTAGGCGCGTGAGGCCGACGCGTACGTATTCTGTTTACCGCCTTGCCGCGGTGAAGGGTATTTTGACAATGCGCTGATTTTTTTCGCCAAAACCATTCGTACTGCCGTTGCTGTCAGGCATGACAACAACAGGAGATCCAAAACGACAAGGACAATATCATGCCAAAACATGGTAAAAAATTTCGCAACATCCTTGAAGGGTTCAACCTTCAGGAACGGTTCAGCATAGAAGACGCCGTGGATAAATCCCTGAACGCCGCTTTCGCCAAATTTGACGAAACGGTGGACGTGGCCATACGTCTTGGCGTTGACCCAAAATATTCAGATCAGATGGTGCGCGGGGCAGTCACCCTCCCCCACGGACTGGGGAAAACCGTGCGCGTTGCCGCGTTCTGTAAAGGGGAAAAACAGGCTGAGGCCCGCGAGGCGGGCGCCGATGCCGTCGGCGCGGAAGACTTGGTGGCCCAGATAAAGGAAGGCTGGATGGAATTTGACGCCGCCGTGGCAACGCCCGACGTTATGGCTCTTGTGGGACAAATCGGACGTCTGCTTGGCCCCCGCGGCCTTATGCCCAATGCCAAAACAGGTTCTGTCACCTTTGACGTGGCCAAGGTAGTGAGCGAACTCAAGGCCGGCCGTGTTGAATTTAAAGTCGACAAGGCGGGGGTGCTCCATGCCCCCCTCGGCAAAGTTTCTTTTGGCCCCGAAAAAATACTGGGCAACCTCAAGGCCTTGCTGGAGACGGTCAACCGTCTGAAACCTTCGGCCGCCAAAGGCGCCTATATGCGCTCCATGGCCGTTTCCACAACCATGGGGCCCGGTTTCAAAGTTGACATGCCGCAGGTGAAGAAATTTCTTGAGGGATAACCCCCCTCAAGCGGTTGCTTGCGCAACCTTGGCTGAGGAATACGGAATTCGAGTCGAAGACGACAGGGGGGCAAAGCCCTTAATCTCCTGTCCAGACGCTTCTGCTTTGGCTCGGCGTTCCATCCGGCAACCCGAACGTGAGAGGTGTTCACGTGAACAGGTCCGAAAAAGCCGCAATAATTGAAGCCATCAAGGCAAAAGCCGACCAGGCTGCTTTTGCGGTTCTGACCGACTTCAAGGGAATGACGGTGGAAGAGCTGACAAAACTCAGGGTCAACCTGCGCAACGCGGGCGGCGAATACCACGTCGTCAAAAACACCCTGGGACGCATTGCTCTTACCGGCGGCGCACACGACGCAATCAAGGACAATCTCCGTGAAAACAGCGGCGTGGCCCTTGGGTTTGAAGACCCTGTGGCGGTGGCCAAAATGCTCAATGATTTTGCCAGGCAAAGCAAGCTGTTCAAAATTCGCTGCGCCAGTCTTGAAGGCAAGATGATGACCGCCGAACAGGTGGACACGCTTGCCAGACTTCCCGGCAGGGAACAGCTGCTCGCGCAACTGCTCGGCACAATGAACGCTTTGCCCACCAATTTTGTTTCGCTTTGCGCCAATTTGGTCCGTGGCCTGCTTTATGCCCTGAAGGGAATTGAGGAGCAAAAAAGCAAGGCGGCCGCTTGAGCAAGGCGAAAACGGCAATTTTTTAACCGCCAGAAACCAGGAGTTTCCAATGTCCGTTACCAAAGCAGAAGTTGTTGAATTTATTTCCAACATGACAGTGCTTGAACTTTCCGAGTTCATCAAGGAACTGGAAGAAAAATTCGGCGTATCCGCGGCTGCCCCGGCCGCGACCATGGTTGTCGCAGCCCCCGCCGCCGGCGCGGACGCTGCTGCGGCCGAAGAGGAAAAGACGGAATTTGACGTCATCCTCAAAGAGGCCGGCGCCAACAAGATCAATGTCATCAAGGCCGTTCGCGCGCTGACCAGCCTTGGCCTCAAGGAAGCAAAGGAAAAAGTGGACGGCGCCCCGTCCGCCATCAAGGAGGCCGTTTCCAAGGAAGAAGCCGAGGAGGCCAAAAAACAGCTTACGGAAGCCGGGGCGACTGTCGAAATCAAGTAAATTCCGCGAGCCAGGAAATTTTTCCGGCTTCGCCAATTGCATGACGAGCCATGACGTCTCGTCATGCAATTGTTTTTCGTTCCGGTCGCCTTCTCCCTTGAGGGCAAATGTCCGCCTGGAATTTTTTGCAAAAAACACTTGCAAAAAATTCATTTTCCGATTATTATTATAGATTCGATGTACAGCGTAAAATATCCTATATGCTTTCCTCAACTCTTTAGCTCCTAGGGCTGATTGCCGCCTCGGCGCTTTTTCACCGGAAATTGCGTATTTTTTGAATTTGCAAAGAGCGCAACTCTTACCTGATTCGAGGTATTTCATGGGTCAGCTTACCAAACAGTTCGGAAAAATCAATGTCTCGCTCCCCATCCCCCATTTGTTGAACCTGCAAATAGATTCCTACCGCAAATTCCTCCAGACGGGAGCGTCCGCCGGAAACCGCAAGCATGACGAGGGGCTTGAAGGCGTCTTCCGTACAGTGTTTCCCATTGAGGACTTTAACAAAAGCGCCAGCCTTGAATTCGTCAGCTATGAAATAAGCGAGCCCAAATACGATCAGGCCGAATGCATTTCCAAGGGTCTGACGTATGAAGGCCCCATGCGTATCAAGGTGCGCCTTGTCGTCTACGACGCGGATGAAAACTCCGGCAACAGGACTATCCGCGACATCAAAGAGCAGGATATCTATTTCGGCACTCTGCCCTTGATGACGGAAAAAGGCACTTTTATCATCAACGGAACGGAACGCGTTATCGTCAATCAACTTCAGCGGTCTCCGGGCATTATTTTTGAACATGACGGCGGCAAGACGCATACAAGCCGCAAGGTGCTCTATTCCTGCAGGATCATGCCCATGCGCGGTTCATGGCTTGATTTTGATTTTGATCACAAGGACATCCTGTATGTCCGTATCGACCGCCGCCGCAAAATGCCCGCGACCATTCTTTTCAAGGCAATGGGCATGACCAAGGTTCAGATTCTGGACCATTTCTACACCCGTGAGCATTACCTGCTTGAAGGCGGCAACAGGCTGTACTGGGAAGTGGACAAAAAACTCTACCGCAAGGACAACGCCTACGCGGATGTTCTTTCACCGGACGGGACGGTTTTGGTCAAAGCCGGCAAGCCCATTACCAAACGCAGCTGGCGTCTGATATGCGAATCAGGCATCAAGGCGATTGAAGTGCGCCCGGATCTGCTCGACGGCATGTTTTTGGCTGAAGATGCGGTAAATCCCGAAAACGGCGAAGTGCTGGCGGAAGCGGCGGACGAAATCACGCCCGGGCTTCTCGAGCGCATGCGTGAAGCCGGCATCACACGCCTGGCCGTGCTTCACACGCTCGGCGTGGACACGTCCTCCTCCATTCGCGACACCCTGGTGATGGATCGCGTGCCGGACCAGCAGAAAGCCCAGGAGGAAATATATCGCCGCCTGCGGCCGTCTTCCCCTCCAACCGCGGAAATCGCGGCGAACTATTTTGACAATCTGTTCAGAAATCCGGACTATTACGATCTTTCGCCCGTTGGACGCTACAAACTCAACCAGCGGCTTGAACTCAAGGAATCCGAACATACCCGAACCCTGACCAATAATGACATTCTCAGGGCCATCGCGGTTCTGGTGAAACTCAAGGACAGCCACGGCCCTGCGGACGATATCGACCATCTGGGCAAACGCCGCGTCCGTCTTGTGGGAGAGCTTGTCGAGAATCAGTACCGCATAGGCCTTGTGCGTATGGAACGCGCCATCAAGGAACGCATGAGCCTGCAGGAAATTTCGACGCTCATGCCCCACGACCTGATCAATCCCAAGCCGGTGGCCGCTGTGCTGAAGGAATTTTTCGGAACTTCGCAGCTTTCGCAGTTCATGGACCAGACAAATTCGCTCTCCGAAGTGACCCACAAGCGCCGTCTTTCAGCCCTCGGCCCTGGAGGACTGACGCGCGAGCGGGCCGGTTTTGAGGTGCGTGACGTGCACACTTCACACTATGGCAGGATATGTCCCATTGAGACGCCCGAGGGGCCGAATATCGGCCTGATCGTCTCACTGACGACCTTTGCCAAGGTCAATGATTACGGCTTTGTTGAAACGCCTTACCGTGTCGTGCGCGACGGCGGGCTCACCAATGAAGTTATCCATCTTGATGCTTCCCGCGAGGACGATCAGGTCATTGCCCAGGCCAACGCCCGCCTTGACGCCGAGGGCCGCCTGCTCGACGAATTTGTCACCGTGCGCGTCAAGGGCGAAGTGGAGATACGTTCCCGTGAAGAAGTCACCCTCATGGACATCTCGCCAAGTCAAATGGTTTCCATTTCCGCGGCCCTGATTCCATTTCTGGAACATGACGACGCCAACCGCGCCCTCATGGGTTCAAACATGCAGCGCCAGGCCGTACCCCTGTTGCGCTCTGAAAAACCCCTCGTGGGAACAGGCATGGAAGTGGACGTCGCGCGCGACTCCGGGGCCTGCATCGTGGCGCCGGCTGACGGCACGGTGGAATATGTAGACGCGGATCGCATTGTGGTGGCCTATTCGGGTGACATATACAAGGAGCAGGGCGGCGTGCGCGCTTATGACCTGCTCAAGTTCCACAAATCCAACCAGAATTCCTGTTTCGGCCAAAGGCCTACCTGCCGTCCCGGCCAATCCGTAAGAAAAGGGCAGATACTCGCTGACGGGCCCGCCATTGCCGAGGGCGAACTGGCTCTCGGCAAGAACCTTGTTGTGGCTTTCATGCCCTGGTGCGGCTACAACTACGAAGATTCCATCCTCATCTCCGAGCGGACGGTGAAAGAAGACATCTTCACCTCAATTCATATTGAGGAATTTGAGGTGGTCGCCCGCGACACCAAGCTGGGGCCTGAGGAAATCACCCGAGACATCCCCAACGTCAGCGAGGAGATGCTGCGCAACCTGGATGACAGCGGCATTATTCGCATCGGCGCCACTGTCAAACCGGATGATATTCTTGTGGGGAAAATTTCACCCAAGGGCGAAACGCAGCTCACGCCGGAAGAAAAATTGCTTCGCGCCATTTTCGGGGAAAAAGCCAGAGACGTCAAAAACACTTCCCTCAAAGTCCCGCCGGGCGTGGAAGGCACGATCATCGACGTCAAGGTGTTTAACCGCCGTTCCGGCGAAAAGGACGAGCGAACTCTGGCCATAGAAAAACACGACACAGCCGTGCTTGACCAGAAAGAGGCGGATCATGTCAACGCCCTGTCAAACCGCGCGCGCGTGATTCTGGCGGAACATGTGCTCGGCAAACAGACGGCGGTTTCCGTTCAGGGCAGAAAAAAGGGCGAAATTCTCGTGGAAGCCGGAGCCGCGCTTACCAGAGAGCAACTTGCGCATATCCCCGTCAAAAAACTGGCCGGGCTTTTCAAAAGCAAGGCCGTCAATGATGCCGTAACCGAGGCACTCAAATCCTATGACAAGGAACTTGCGTTTCTCAAGTCCATTTATGACGCCAAGCGCGAAAAGGTGACGGAAGGCGACGATCTGCCTCCGGGCGTGATAAAAATGGTCAAGGTGCACATTGCCATCAAACGCAAACTTTCAGTGGGCGACAAAATGGCCGGCAGACACGGCAACAAGGGTGTCGTCTCCTGCATTTTGCCGGAAGAGGACATGCCCTTTTTCGCCGACGGCCGCCCCGTGGACATAGTGCTCAACCCCCTTGGCGTTCCTTCGCGCATGAATATCGGCCAGATTATGGAAACCCATCTCGGCTGGGGGGCAAAGGAACTCGGCCGTCAACTGGCGGGGCTGGTGGACTCCGGCGCCGCTCTGCAGGCGGTGCGCAAAGAAGTCAAGGATGTTTTCGCTTCCGGAGATATTTCAGCGCTTGTAGACTCAATGAATGACGAGGACTTTGTTTCCGCCGTCAAAAAGCTCAAAAACGGCATTGTGGCGAAAACGCCTGTATTCGACGGCGCCACGGAAGATGAAATCTGGGCCTGGATGGACAAGGCCGGCCTGGAGAACGACGGCAAGACCGTTCTGTATGACGGCCGCACGGGCGTGCCTTTTAAAAACAGGGTCACAACCGGCGTCATGTATATTCTCAAACTCCATCATCTTGTAGATGAAAAAATCCACGCGCGGTCCACGGGCCCCTATTCTCTTGTTACCCAGCAGCCTCTCGGCGGCAAGGCGCAGTTCGGCGGGCAACGCCTTGGCGAAATGGAAGTCTGGGCCTTGGAAGCCTATGGAGCCGCCTATCTGCTTCAGGAATTTCTCACGGTCAAATCCGATGATGTGGCCGGACGCGTGAAAATGTATGAAAAAATCGTCAAGGGCGACAACTTCCTGGAAGCCGGACTGCCGGAATCGTTCAACGTGCTCGTCAAGGAATTGATGAGTTTGGGCCTCAACGTCACCCTGCATCAGGAGGAAGGACAGAAACGGCCCAAACGTGTCGGCTATCTGCGGGAAATGCTTGAAGAGAGGGAATAACGCCGTTTTTTGCTCGCGGCCCGGCAAGTTGTTACAACAAGATTTTTAACGCGGGATATATATATGAGCCTGGACGATCTTTTCACTGCGCACGGCATATCAGCGGGAGCCGCCAATATCCGCAACCTGAAGGCCATACAGATTTCCATCGCCTCGCCGGAGGCTGTCCGCGAATGGTCCTACGGTGAAGTCAAAAAACCGGAAACCATCAACTACCGCACGTTCAAGCCGGAGCGGGACGGCCTTTTCTGCGCCAAAATTTTCGGCCCGGTCAAAGATTACGAATGCAATTGCGGCAAATACAAACGCATGAAACATCGCGGCATCGTCTGCGAAAAATGCGGGGTGGAAGTCATTGCCTCAAAGGTGCGCCGCGAGCGCATGGGGCATATTGAACTTGCAACCCCCGTGGCGCATATCTGGTTTTTGAAAACCCTGCCTTCCAAAATCGGCACTCTCCTCGACATGACAATGGCCGATTTGGAAAAAGTGCTCTATTTCGACTCCTACGTTGTCATGGATCCGGGTCAGACGAACCTCCAGAAACGCCAGGTCATTTCGGAAGACCAGTATCTTCAGATTCTGGATCGCTACGGCAGAGACGATGTCCTTGCCGTGGGCATGGGCGCGGAATCCGTGCGCGCCCTGCTGGAGGAACTGGATCTGGAGAAGCTCAGGGTGGAACTGCGCGAGGAAAGCGAGGGCACGAAAAGCCAGACAAAGAAAAAGAAACTTATAAAACGCCTTAAAATTGTTGAAGCCTTCCTCGAATCGCAAAACAAGCCGGAATGGATGATCATGGAAGTCATTCCCGTCATTCCGCCGGATTTGCGCCCTCTTGTGCCTCTGGACGGCGGGCGTTTCGCCACCTCCGATCTCAACGATTTGTACCGCCGCGTCATTAACCGCAACAACCGCCTGAAGCGCCTTATGGAACTCGGCGCTCCGGAAATCATCATCCGCAACGAAAAACGCATGCTTCAGGAAGCCGTTGACGCGCTCTTTGACAACGGCCGGCGCGGCAGAGCGATAACGGGAACAAACGGCCGTCCCCTCAAATCCCTTTCGGACATGATCAAAGGCAAGCAGGGCCGTTTCCGCCAAAATCTGCTGGGCAAACGCGTGGACTATTCAGGCCGTTCGGTCATCACGGTAGGCCCCTATCTCAAGCTGCATCAGTGCGGCTTGCCGAAAAAGATGGCTCTGGAACTTTTCAAGCCTTTTATTTATTCGGAACTGGAAAAACGCGGCCATGCCTCCACCATCAAAAGCGCCAAAAAAATGGTTGAACGGGAAGAGCTTGTGGTCTGGGACATCCTTTCCGAAGTAGTCAGGGAATATCCCATTCTGCTTAACCGCGCTCCGACGCTTCACCGCCTCGGCATACAGGCATTTGAACCATTGCTGGTTGAGGGCAAGGCCATCCGCCTGCATCCTCTTGTCTGCACAGCCTATAATGCGGACTTTGACGGCGACCAGATGGCCGTTCACATTCCTCTTTCCGTGGAAGCGCAGATAGAATGCCGCGTGCTGATGATGAGCACCAACAATATTCTCTCGCCGGCCAACGGCGGCCCGGTGATCGTCCCTTCGCAGGATATTGTGCTCGGTCTTTACTATATGACCGTTGATCGCAGTTTTGAGCACGGCGAAGGCATGACCTTCTGCGCGCCATGGGAAGTGGAAGCGGCTTACGATGCCGGCGTCGTTTCCCTGCACGCCCGAATTCAAGTGCGCATGAAGGACGGCGACATCAGCAGGACGACGCCGGGCCGCATCCTCGTGAGTGAAATCCTGCCGGAAAATCTCCCCTTTGATCTTGTCAACTGCGTGCTGACAAAGAAAAACATCGCCAAACTCGTCGGCGCGGCTTACCACCACTGCGGGATCAAGGCCACCGTCATCCTTTGCGACAGACTCAAAGACATGGGCTATGAGTTCGCCACGCGCGCGGGCGTGACCATCGGCGTGAAGGACCTGGCGGTTCCGGCAAGGAAGAAGAACATCCTGGCCGTCTCCCAGGCGGAGGTGGATGATATTGAACACCAGTACCGCGACGGCATCATCACCCGCACGGAAAAATACAACAAGGTTGTGGATGTGTGGACAAAAGCCACACAGGATGTTTCCGCGGAAATGACCAGGGAAATTTCCTACGATACTCTTGTTGATCCCCGGACAGGCGCCGAGGAGCAAAACCAGAGTTTCAACCCCATTTTCATGATGTCCAATTCCGGCGCGCGCGGCAACCAGGATCAGATGCGCCAGCTTGCCGGCATGCGCGGCCTTATGGCAAAGCCGTCCGGCGAAATTATTGAAACGCCCATCACCTCCTCTTTCCGGGAAGGCCTTTCGGTACTGCAGTATTTCACATCCACACACGGCGCGCGCAAAGGACTTGCGGACACCGCCCTCAAAACGGCCAACTCAGGCTACCTGACGCGCCGTCTGGTGGACGTTGTGCAGGATGTCATTGTCTCGCAGCACGACTGCGGCACCGTGGACGGCGTTGAACTGACCGATCTGAAGGAAGGCGCGGACATCAAGACGCCTCTTGCCGAACGCGCGGTCGGACGTGTTCTCCTCTATCCTGTATACGACACGGACGAACAGGAGCAGATCCTCATTCCCGAGAATACGCTGATCACAGAAAATGAAGCCCGCCTTCTGGCCGAAAAAAGCATTGCTTCCATCACGGTGCGTTCCCCGCTGACCTGCCAGGCGGAACGCGGCATATGCGCACTCTGTTACGGGCGGGATCTGGCGCGGGGCCACCTTGTCAACATAGGCGAAACCGTGGGCATTATCGCCGCCCAATCCATCGGCGAACCCGGCACGCAGCTGACCATGCGCACATTCCATATCGGCGGCACGGCCTCAAGCACCATTGAAAAGAACAAATTTGAAGCTCTCAACGCCGGCCGCGTGCTTCTGCACCGCGTACGCGAAGTGGTCAACAGGGACAGCGCGCATCTGGTGCTCGGCAAGAGCGGGCAACTGACCATTATTGATCCGCAGGGCCGCGAGCGGGAAAAATATATTCTTCCCAACGGCGCGCGTCTCCTGGTTTCCGACGGTCAGCAAGTCGCCAAGGGGGCGCTGCTGGCCGAATGGGATCCCTTCAACGAGCCCTTTGTGGCGGAAGAAAACGGCCTGGCCCGCTTTTCGGACATCATTGACGGCAAAACCGTGCAGGAAAAAGTGGATGACGTGACGCGCCAGGTGTCATTGACCATCATGGAATACAGAACCACAAACTTCCGTCCGTCCATTTCCATCTGCGACGGAAGCGGCAATGTAAAACAACGCGGACAGGGTTCCGCCACAGCGATCTACACGCTGCCCGTTGGCTCCATTATCATGGTAAAGGACGGCGACAGCATTGAAGCCGGCGACATTCTGGCGCGCAAGCCGCGCGAAACCTCCAAGACCAAGGATATCGTCGGCGGCCTGCCGCGCGTGGCGGAGCTTTTTGAGGTCCGCAAACCCAAGGACAAGGCCGAAGTATCCGAAATCGCCGGTACTGTGACCCACGCTGGAGAGTCCAAAGGCAAACGGAAGCTTGTTGTTACGCCGGAAATTGGCGACTCCAAGGAATATCTCGTGCCGAAGGGCAGGCACATCACAGCGGCGGACGGAGATTTTGTGGAGGCCGGCGACCCCCTGACGGAAGGCTACCCGGAACTCCATGATATTCTGCGTACCCGCGGAGAAAAATACCTTGCCCGCTATCTTGTGGATGAAATTCAGGAAGTTTACCGCTTTCAGGGCGTGGGCATTGACGACAAACACATTGAGGTTATCGTGCGGCAGATGCTCAAAAAAATCACTGTACTCGACGCCGGCGGCACTTCCTTTCTCGTGGGCGAACAGGTGGATAAAACCGAATTCAGAACGGAAAACGAAAAAGCCGGAGCGGAAGGCCGCCTGCCGGCTACGGCTGAACCGCTGGTGCTGGGCATCACCCAGGCTTCACTGACAACTTCCTCCTTTATTTCCGCCGCGTCTTTCCAAGAAACCACCAAGGTGCTCACGGAGGCTTCTCTCAAGAGCAAGGTTGATTCCCTGCGCGGCCTCAAGGAGAATGTCATCGTCGGCAGACTCATCCCGGCCGGAACCGGTTACCGCGAATATGTGTACGGCGAGATCGAGGTGCCGGAGCAAAGGGAGCGCCCTGACAAATTCCTGGAAGAAATGGATGAGAATCCGGTTATGGTGGATTTGGACTCCCTTCAGTAAGCCATGCGCTGAAAGTCTTTCAAAACTTTTCGTTGACGGGCGGAAAAAAATTCAGTAAAAAAATTTGAACAATAGCGTCAATCCCCAATGGGGGCGCATCGGTTTCGACGGGGACGTGGAAGCCGGAGTGGCAGGCCGAGGCGCCGCTGGCCTCGTAAAAAGCGGCAACACAGTAATTGCCAACAACGATTACGACTCTGACTTCGCTTATGCCTACGCGGCGTAAGCAAGTCGCCTGACCGCGCAAAACCGGTCACGCTGTCCGGGATGACGCCTGATATTTCCGGACAGCGGCACTCTGTCAGGCTGGCGAAAACCGGCGTCCGCCGGGGTTATTCGCAAGATGTTACGGCGGGCATGCCCTGTCGCGGCTGATCAGGGCCAAACGGCAGAGCGAGAAATCATTCCTGATCTAAGCCTGTAGAAGCTTCGCGTGGAATGCTCTCGGACAGGGGTTCAACTCCCCTCGCCTCCACCATCAAGCAAGTCCAACGATGGACAAAAAAGGCCAAAACACCTTGCAAATAAAGGGTTTTGGCCTTTCTCTTTGTCTAACGAAAGCTCGCTAGAGCATTTTGACTTTCATTTTATATACCGGTAGTGTCCAGAAATTTTCGCACTTTTGGTAGCCGCCAAGTGGAGTCGGTTTTGGCGCTGCCTTGAGGAGCCGGCGCGGGCCTTGCGAGCGATACCCCTCAGATGTATCGCGGCCGCAAGGGCCGTGACGGCTCCGGTTCTATGCCCCTGCCTCTTGTTTCAT
>JAISOT010000088.1 GCA_031275465.1 Desulfovibrio sp. | reverse complement strand
AGGCGGGCGATCTTGTCAGGATACTCTCCCGCCAAACCGGATCGGCACTCGCGGATCTGCCGGAGGACTGCCTTGCGCGGTTGAGCGTAGCCTATGAACCGGTTTGGGCTATCGGCACCGGCAAGGTGGCCGGGCCTGCTGAAGTTCTTGAGGCCCACGCCGCAGTACGCTCGCAGGTTGTGCAGATTCTCGGAGATGCCGGCCGGAATGTGCCCATCCTTTACGGCGGCAGCGTCAAGCCGGATAACGCGGCGACGCTTCTGGAGCTTGACAATGTGGATGGTCTTCTGGTAGGAGGGGCGTCCTTGAATGCTGAGAGTTTCTTGCGAATTGTCAGATCCTGAATCCTGTTTGTTTTTTGCGCTGCTGCCAAGCGCTGTTCGGGAACAGGGCAATGTTGCACCCATTTTGCTGACGGCCGGGGGGAAATCGTGCAGACCATTATTTTGACGCTGCATATCATTGTATGCGTTTTTCTTGTGATTCTTATTTTGCTTCAGGCCGGCAAGGAAGGCATGGGCGTTATTTTCGGCGGCGGCAATACCTCTGTTTTCGGCAGCGCCGGCGCCGGCGGGGTTCTGGTAAAGCTGACCACCTTGATGGCGGTTGTTTTTGTCATTACCTCGCTGAGTTACACGTATGCGACAAGCTCACGGCCGCAGAACGAATCGGCTGTGTTGAATGTTACGATTGAAGAATCCGTCGCTCCCGCGGCTGACAAGGCGGCTGCCAAAATGCCGGAAGGCGCGCCGGCAATCCTTCCCCCCGCCCCTTCCCCTGCCGGCGGGGACAAAAAGTCGAATGGCGTGACGCCGCCAAGCCCTTCCGGCGAACAAGGCGCCGGACAGGCGCAGGGATCTGCGGGGAATCAGGGCAGCCGCAATCCGGCGCCCGATTCCGCCGGGGGGAAATAGTCTTCACGCAGGGCTGGGTTATGATTCGATGGCCGGATTTATGTTATGCCCGACGACGCATTTCACACAGAAAACAATCCCTTCCGCAGGCTGGATGCGAACTGTTTTCCGAGCAATGTCAAGGATGGCGCGGTACAAGTCGCCGTAACGCGGCACCGGAAAGCAAAAATCAAAAACGGCGGCCTGCCGCATACCGAACATGCGGAAAAAACGCAGAATGCCGCGAATGCCGCACACGGATCTGATGATGCCGATTTGTTCCTCAATGCGATAGGGCCGGTGCGTTCCCTGCGTACGCGCGGGCGCGAAGTGGCGGCAAAACCGCTGTCCGCCGCGGTTGTTCCGCCGGGCGCTCCGGCGGCGCTTGAACTGCGGAGGTTTGTGGAAGGCGGGCTTGAATTCGCTCTTTCCCTGACGGATGAGTATTTGGAAGGCCACGTTGTCGGTCTTGACATGGCGACCGTCAACAAGCTTCGCGCGGGCGCGCTGAGTCCGGAGGCCCACATTGATCTGCACGGGCTCAATGCCGTGCAGGCTTTTGAAACCTTGCGGGGGTTTATGCGCGGCTGCTGGTACAAGGGCATGCGCACGGTTCTGGTGGTGCCGGGACGTGGGCGCAATTCTCCCAACGGAATGGGGGTGTTGCGGGAAAAACTGCCGCATTGGCTGACCCAGGATCCTTTCAAACGGGTGGTGCTTGCCTTTTGTACGGCGAAATCGCATGACGGCGGACTTGGCGGCATCTATGTGCTTTTGCGCAAATATCGCAAAAAAGGCCGCGTCTGCTGGGAAAAAATGCCTGCGGATGCTGATTTGTACTGAACATGGCCGTCGCGCCGAAACGTCATCCGCGACTGAGGCGATCCAGCAGGCGCGCGTAGTAGGGATCATCCCCTTCAAGCCGGATGGATCGGCGATGGCGCATTTGCGCCCGTAAAATCATAAAACGCAGTTTCTGCATTTGGCGCAGGCGTTCCTGCTCATCCTGGCAGTGTTCCAGCAGTTCGGCCAACCGGTTGATTTCTTTGCGCTCTGCGAGTTCCGGCGGCAGGCAGCCGGAGTTGCGCAGTATCTTGTAAGCCATACGCAGTTCTTCAGGCACATGGCTCATATCCTCAATTTCCAGAGGCCGTCCGCTGCCGGGCAAATTGTCGAATTCGCCGTTGTTTTGAGCTTCCTCAATGCGTTTTTCGGCAATGAGGCGGATGGCGGAGAATGCGCCCAGGCCGTTCATCAGCGGTATTGTTCCCTACTGTTCATGGCCTGCCATGCCTGATGACCCGGGTGAAGCCCAGCGCTTTTTCCACTCCGCAATGAGTTTGAGAGCTTCCAGAGGACTTATGGCCTCAGGATCCACTTCCCTGAGTTTGCGCAACAGGGGGTGCTCCGCCGGCCGTGCGGCTTCGCGATTCCCGGATGGCGCTGTTGATTCCTTCTGCCGCGTGGCCGCTTTGGCGGGTGTGCCGAGGCCGGGCAGCGTCATGGCGAGCGCCGCGACCGTCTTGTGATTTTGCGAACGTCCGCGCTCCAGTTGGGCCAGGATGATTTTTGCCCGCTGTACCACCGGTGCGGGCACACCGGCAAGCCTGGCCACTTCAATGCCGTAACTGCGGTCTGACGGGCCGGGGACAAGCCTGTGCAGAAAGACAATATCGTTGTTATATTCGCGTATGGCTATATTCATGGTAAAAACATGGGGAATGAGGCCTTCCAGGGCTGTCAGTTCGTGATAGTGCGTGGCGAAAAGCGTGCGCAGCGAAGCGTTGCGCGCTTTTGTCAATTCTTCCACAACCGCCCAGGCCAGGGCAACGCCGTCATAGGTGCTTGTGCCGCGGCCGATTTCATCCAGGATGATCAGGCTGCGGCGTCCTGCCTGGCGCAAAATGCGGGCCGTCTCCATCATCTCGACCATAAAAGTGCTCTGGTTTTCAGCCAGGTTGTCCGAGGCTCCAACGCGGGAAAAAAGCCGGTCGACAATGCCTATTGTCGCCTGTTCGGCGGGAACCAGGGAGCCCATTTGGGCAAGCAGGCAGATAAGGGCCACCTGTCTGAGTATGGTGGATTTACCCGCCATATTGGGGCCTGTGAGCAGGCACAGGCGGCGTTTGTTGTCCAGCGAAAAACCGTTGGGGACAAAAGCTGCGCTGCCGATGATGCTTTCCACCACAGGATGACGGCCTTCGCGAATGTCAAGGCTGGCGTCGTCTGCGAGGGCGGGGCGGTTCCATCTGTTTTTGCGTCCTGTTTCGGCGAGACTCTGCCAGTAATCAAGCTGCGCTATGCAGTCCGCCGCGTGCAGAATCCGCTCGCGCTGTTGCGCCATGTGTTCCCGCAGATCCTGGAAAAGCTTGTACTCAAGGCTGTTGCGGCGGTCTGTGGCCGAAAGTATTTCCGTCTCAAGTTTTTTGAGTTCTTCCGTGGTATAGCGCTCGGCATTGGCGAGCGTCTGCCGGCGGATGAAGCGGTCAGGCAGCGCCGGCATGTCCATGCCGCGATACAGCTCATAATAATAACCGAAGACGCGATTATAGCCGATTTTGAGTTTGCTGATGCCTGTCGATTTCTGTTCGTCTTCAAGCATGGCCTGCAGTTTTTCCCCGCCGTGCTCGATCAGGTCAAGAAGGGCGTCAAGATCGGCATGATACCCCGTTTTGAAGATTCCGCCCTCCGTGACAACGGCGGCCGGGTTTTCAACCAGGGCCGAATATAAAAATTTTGTGCAGTCTTCCAGCGGATCACTGTTGTCGGCAAGATACCTGAGGGCTTCCGGCAGAAGGGCATCGGTTTCGCTGTCAGCCGGCTCCGCTGTTTTTGGGGGCTTTGCGATGAGCGCGTACAAGTCGGGAAGCGCGGCAAGCGAGGCGCGCAGAGCTATAAAATCGTGCGGCGTTGCCCGGTTCAGGGATATTCTGGCGCAAATGCGTTCAACATCTCCGATTTTTTTGAGAATTGTGCGCACGGCGGCGCGGAGGGCGTCGTTATTGCACAAATACGCCACGGCATCCTGGATTCTGAGTATGGGACCGATTTCACGCCAGGGATGGTGGAGCATATCCTCAAGCAGGCGGGAACCCATGGGAGTCACGGTTTCATCAAGCAAATGCCTGAGGGTGCCTTTGCCTTTGCGGCCGTTGAGGCGGGTAAAAATTTCCAGGTTGGCCTCAGTGACCTCGTCAATGATGAGTCGGCGCGATAAATTGAGTATTTCTATGCAGTTCAGATGGCCGGTTGCGTTCATCTGCGTCGCGTCCAGATAACGCAAAAGCGCGCCGTAGGCGCGCATCAACGTGTCCTTGCCCTGCAGGTCCAAAATGCTCGGGTGCCGCACTCCCTGAGTTTCCAATACGCGCGCTGTGGCGCGTTTGAGATCAAAATCCCCGGAGGGCAGGCGCAACAGGCTTATCCCATCAAATCTGCATTGAGGCGGCAAGGCATAATTTTCGGGGAGCAGCAATTCCTTGGGGGCAAGTTTTTGCACCCATTGCCAGAGATCAGCCTGATGTTTGAATTCAATGCCGATACACTGCCCGGTGGAAACATCGGCATAGACAAGGCCGCAATGGCTGTCAGGGGCATTCCCGCAAAGGGCCGCGAGATAGTTATGCTGCTTTGCGTCAAGAATGTCGTCTTCAAGCACGGTACCGGGGGTGATGACTCTGGTGACAGCCCGCTGCACCAGGCCTTTTGCCAGCCTGGGGTCTTCCGTCTGGTCGCAGATGGCGACTCTGTGTCCTTTGGCGATAAGATCGGCAATGTAACTTCGCGCGGAATGCCATGGTACGCCGCACATGGGCACAGGGTTCGGGGCGTTTTTGTTTCTGGTGGTGAGTGTTATCTGCAGCTCTCTGGCGGCGGTGAGCGCGTCATCAAAAAAGAGTTCGTAAAAGTCGCCCATACGGTAAAAAAGGAGCGCATCAGGATGCTCTGCCTTGATACGCCTGTATTGTGCGAACATGGGCGTTGTTTTGGCGGAATCATCAGACATCGCAGCGTGTGGGGCAGCCGGCGGCGGGAGGCTGTTTCTCCCGGGTTTTATATTGCGCCGCCGACCGGCGGCGCAAAAGAAAGACGCGTCCCTGGTTGGCCTCAGCCGTTGCGGCAGTCTGAAGGCTAGACTTTATCTGGGTCAGGCGCTGCCACATCTTCAGGCTGCCTGGCGGCGGTATTGGCGCTGTCGGGCAAATTGTTTCCGGTTTTGCTGAAAGCTGTTGAGCGGGTGGATGCTTCCCCAAGCTTCTTCTGCAGCTTTTCCACTTCGCGTTCCAGGCTCCCGATGCGCCACTTGTTTTTCAGCAGTTTTGCCGAAAGATGTGCCTTGTCCCAGACAAGACAGGAGAGGGTAAGAAGTGCTCCAAGAAAAAAAGCAGTGATAACAATAAAATAGAAAGGCAATGGAATGGATGACATTGCCGGAATGAAAAAAAGATTCAAGGTAAGCACCAGATTCTGGGAGAGGGCGTTCTGATTTTGAAAAAAGAACACCAA
>JAISOT010000068.1 GCA_031275465.1 Desulfovibrio sp. | reverse complement strand
ATCGCAGATTCAGTTTGCCGGATATGTTTGCCCGACTCGCGTATGTCGCACTCAGAACTCCACCGATGCCGTACAGGCTCTTAAAATTAGCTGAATCTGGTGCGTAATCAGGTAAAAATTTTTATATATTAAAATAAAATAGAGGATTCTGAGTTTGAAAAATTCCATGTCTCTGTATCCGTAGGCCATTCGTTTCAATACCTTAATTCCCGACGTCACGCAGAGGACTCGGAATTCATCCCGATGGTGGCGTAGCAGGAACTGAAGGATGTATAGGTTTAACCGCAGATGAAACGCTTTATGCGTTTCCCGTGGCGCATTGGCGGCACAGAAGAACAAACGACCCGCATGAACGGCTGAACCGGGAAATTCGTCGCCGCGCACGAGTAGTCGGGAGTTTCCCGGACGGGCACGCCGCATTGATGCTGGCGGCCGCCCGGCTCCGCCATATGGCGGGTCAAAAGTGGGGTACGGAACGACACATGAACATGAAGCGGGAGATGGCGGTATAGAACCGGAGCCGTCACCGCCCTTGCGCAGCCGCGATATCTCTGGTGGTATCGCCCGCAAGGCCCGCGCCGGCTCCTCAAGTGGGCGCCAAAACCGACACCGCTTGGCGGCTACCAAAAGTGCGAAAATTTCTGGACGCTACCTATCACACCATATTTGACCCGGAAATGGAATTACTGGTCAATGCGAATGTCCAGCCTGTCTTTCTCTTGGGACAAAACAAAACGGGTATGCCCCGGTTTTCCTGTCAGATCAATCACAATGCGCGTTTTGCCCCCAATCGCGCCCAGGCGCACATTGCTCACCACCGGATTTTTCGGCACGCCCGGCGCCTTAAGCCCCGCCACTCCCTCCACGTCCACAACCACCCTGTCCGGATCGCTCAGGGTCATGGTTTGATAACGCACGGGCTTGCCGTCTGTCAGACGCACGGTTGCTCCCTTGTCCCGCGCGAAAACCACAAGCTTCGCGTTTCTGTCGACATCGGGCCGCGGCGCTGCCCCGGCTGCCCGTGCTGCGCTGACGGGCTGCCCCGGGGATGCCGCAGGCGCGTCGGGAGGGACCGGAACGGCGGGGGCATGCGCAGCCTGTTGCGCCGGAGATGCCGCGAAAGGCGCCGGTCGCGCTTCTGCCGGCACGACCGGAGCTTTTTCCGCGACAGGGGTCTTTTCCGCAGCCGGGGCTTTTTCCCCGCCGGAATTTTTCTCCACCACGAGCGCTGTTTCCTTGGCTTTTCCCTCGCCGCTCTCCCTTTCCTGCGGTGGAACAGTCGGCCTTGTGCCCGCGACGGGGGTGTTGGCCAGAGGCGGCGTCCCGGCGGAGCGCCCCGCCTGGACAGGCGTCGCCGGACGCCCTGCCTGCGGGGGAACCGGCACGGCGCTCAATTCCCGCGGCACGGGCAGGCCCGCCCTCCGGTCGGACGCGGCGTCGGCCTGGGCCGGTTTCGCCGGCCGCGGACTCTCCTGCGTTTCCTGATACATGAGCAGACACATTCCCGCAACGCACACGCCCAGAAGAAGGGCCAGAAGACTTTTGTTCATACACGGATCTCCTGCAGGCGACAAACGCAAACAAGCTGTTTTTCCGGCCTGGCCAGAAGCATGATAATATACTGGCGCAGGACGCAGTATAGTTCATTTGCGCCAAATGGCAAGAAGGCTCCTTTGACGGGGCCGCGGCTTTGGAGTATATAAGTCGCCATGCATGAAATGGCCCTTGCCCGGAGCCTGCTTTCCATGGCGGAAGAAGAAATCGCCCGCCGCGACTGTACGCGCCTGCTTGCGGCGCGGGTGGAATACGGCGCTCTTGCCGGCCTTATGCCGGAGGCCCTGCACTGCTGTTTTGAGGCCATCATCCGGGGCACGGCGCACGAGCAGGCGCGGCTTGAGCTTGTCTGCCTGCCGGTACGCCTGCGCTGCCCCTTCTGCGGCGCAATCTTCGGAGGGGACAGTCAGGATGCGCTCGCCACTCCCTGCCCCGGTTGCGGAGAACTTTTCGGCCATATTGTGGAACAGGGCAAGGAAATGATCTTGAGCCGCCTAGAAGCGCTCTGAGGCGGCTGGCCGTCCGCCGGGGGAACAAAAGGAAATCAAGGCAATGCAAATTCCGGTAATACGCAACGTATTGGAAGCCAATGAAAAAATGGCGGACAAGGTGCGGGAGCGCCTGTCCGGGCGCGACATCCTGGCCCTGAATCTTATCAGCTCCCCGGGAGCGGGCAAAACATCCCTGCTGGAACGCACTCTGCGCGATCTGGCGGGCAAATTCCGCATGGCCGTCATTGAGGGGGATCTGCAGACCAGCAACGACGCCGAGCGGGTAGCCGCCACCGGCGCCCAGGCTGTGCAGATCAACACGGAAGGCGGCTGTCACCTGAACAGCGATATGGTTTCCAGGGCGCTGGACAAACTCAGCCTCGACGGGGTGGATATCCTTTTTATCGAAAACGTGGGCAACCTTGTCTGCCCCGTGGAATTTGACTGCGGCGAGGACGCCAAGATCGCCCTGCTCAGCGTTGCCGAAGGCGACGACAAACCGGAAAAATACCCTCTGCTGTTCAATTTGGCCAAGGCGATGGTGCTGAACAAGATTGACCTTTTGCCCCATGTGGACTTTGACCGCGCCCGCGCCCGCGCTTTCGCCGTAAAACTCAACAGGTCCCTTGAAATTTTCGAGCTTTCCTGCCGCAGCGGCGAGGGGCTTGAGGCCTGGTACCGCTGGCTTGAAAAAGCCCGCGCGGGGAAAATGCGTGGACGGACAGGCTAGCGGGACGCAGGGCAATGGCCTGGACCTGCGTTTCTCCTCCCTGGTGGGAGCGTGCGTCCTCATCGTCGTGGCCGTTGCCCTGGCGTATCTGGCGGGGGTCATGCGCGGCAGGGCCTCCCTGGAACAGCAGCCGCCGCACCGGAAAAGCGCGATCACTGAAGCCGCCCCCGGACGGGGCGTTGCTGACGGCAATCCTCTCAGAATACAAGATAAGATTCTTTCCCCCGAAGAACTGCGTTTTGCCTCGGTGCTGAAAAATCGTCCCGCGCCCGCCCAGTTGCAGCAGCCGCTCAAACCCGCGGCGCCCCCTGTGGAACAACCCGCGGACAGCTCCCGGAGCATGCCGGAAGACAAAGCTCTCTCCCCCGTGCCGCAGGAGGCCATGCATGATTACGTCTTTCAGGTGGCCGTCCTGCGGGATGAAGACGGCGCGGACGCCCTGCGCCAGCGCCTGGAAGGCCACGGCCTGCGCACCAGGATGCAGCGCAGCGGGAAGAACCTGGCGATACTGGTGCTTCTGCGCGGCAACGGGCAGCGCGCGGCGGAGATACCCCGCATCATGGAAGAGCTGCGCCTGGGCAAGCCCGTGCTGCGCAGCAAGAAAACGGTCACGCCGTAACCTTTCCGGAGAGTCTTCATGAAATTGCGCCCCGTGGTACTGTGCGGCGGGTCGGGCACCCGCCTCTGGCCCCTCTCCCGCAGCCTGTATCCCAAACAGTTTATGGATTTGGGCGGCTACAGTCTTTTCGGCAACACCTTGCGCCGCATACAGGCCCTGGCCGACGCGCTCCCCCCCGTTGTCGTCTGCAATGAAGATCAGCGGTTTCTCGCCGCCGCGCAGCTGCAGGCTGCCGGTTTTGCCGCCGCGGACGTCATTCTTGAGCCGGTGGGGCGCAATACCGCGCCCGCCATTGCCGTGGCGGCGCTGGCCGTTGTGAACGATTTTTCCGTCCCCCGGCCCGATGCGGGACAAACCGGCGTGCTTTCCCGTGATGAGGAGCCCCTGCTGCTGGTGCTGCCTTCAGACCACGCCCTGCGCGACCTGGACGCCTTTGTCGGGGCCGCGGGCCGCGCCGCGCGCCTCGCCGCCGGGGGCAGGCTCGTGACTTTCGGCATCCCGCCCGACAGCCCGGAAACCGGCTACGGCTGGATTGAGCGTGGCGAGATCCTGCAGGACGGCTACGCCGTACGCCGTTTCGTGGAGAAACCCCGGCTTGAGGACGCCCGCGCCATGCTGGCCCGGGGCGGGTATTACTGGAACAGCGGCATGTTCCTCTTCGCGCCGCGGGTGTATCTGGAAGAGTTGGAGCGCCACGCGCCGCTGATCTATGAACATGCCCGGAAAGCCTTTGAAGGACGCCGCAGGGATGTGGATTTCACGCGTCTGGATCCCCGCGCCTTTACCGCCTGCCCGCCGGATTCCATCGACTATGCGGTCATGGAGAAAACCGCTCTTTCGGCCGTTACGCCCCTTGACGCGGGCTGGAGCGACCTCGGCTCCTGGGAATCCATTTATGCCGAAGCCGGCAAGGATGCGGAAGGCAATGTGCTTGTGGGCGATGTCATTGCCGAAGCCGTGGAGAACAGCTATCTGCACTCCAGCGGCCGCCTTGTGGCGGCGCTGGGCGTGAGCGGCCTGGTGGTCGTGGAAACCGGCGACGCCGTTCTGGTGGCGGACAAGAGCCGCTCGCAGAAAATCAGGGGCGTCGTCGACCGCCTCGCGCGGGCCGGGCGTGCGGAGAAGGACACGCATTTGCGCGTGCACAGGCCCTGGGGCTGGTATGAAACCCTGGCTCTGGGCGAGCGTTTCCAGGTCAAGCGCATCATGGTCAATCCCGGCGCGACGCTCTCCCTGCAGATGCACCATCACCGGGCCGAGCACTGGGTTGTTGTGCGCGGCACCGGACAGGTCGCCATAGGGGAAGAGCGCATGCTGCTGCACGAGGATCAGTCGACCTACATTCCCCTTGGCCAGAGGCACCGCCTGAGCAACCCCGGCAAACTGCCGCTGGAAATCATTGAGGTGCAGAGCGGTTCCTATCTCGGGGAGGACGACATCGTGCGCTATGAGGACGACTACGGGCGCGAGGCCCATCGCCGGCCTGATTGAGACGGCGGCAGCGCTGTTCACATCGGCCCGGATGACCATCTCCCTGGCCCTGCCGCCGCGCGCATCCGGCGGCAACGCCTTTTTGTTCCCGGCATCTTTCTGGCGCAACCGCGCCTCCCGTCCGTCAGTCGAAATCCGCCAGCAGGGAGCCAAGGCGCAGGCATTCCAGCGGGCTTTCGCACAAATCCGCCTTCAGACGGGCCAGGGCCTCCTGCAGATGCGGCGAAGAAACGCCGTTGCGGATGGAGCTGTGAGCCTCCAGAAAGGCGGCCAGCCAGTCGCAGATCTTGATCATCTTCCCGTCTTTCGGGTCAAGGGCGTCGGCGTTACAGGCGTTCTGCAGGGCGTCGAATCCCTTCACCCTCGTCACGCGGCCGTCCTTGCGCACGGTTTCATGAAATTCCGAGCCGACTTCAAGGCCGAGATAGTAAGAAATCCGTTCCACCAGAGCATGGAAGCCTTCCAGACGCAACGGCCGAAAAATGCGCCGCTCCAGTTCCTCACTTTCATATTCCTTGAGAATGGGGGGCAGAATGCTCACCGACTGCTTGACCGGCGAGATGATGTCGCGGGTGAGCAGTTCCGGCAGATCGTGAAAAAGCCCGCAGAAAAAATTGTTGACCGCGCGCGCGCGGCAGGCGTTCACGGAAAGACTGAAAAAATACGCGAGGGCGGCCACGACGAACATGTGCCCGAGCACGGAGGTGGCCGGGATGCGCGGGGCCTTTGTCCAGCGTATCTGAAAGCGCAGCCGCCCGCAGTGGTTGGCCAGCCTGGCCAGGGCCGAGCCGGGGGTGAGCAGCGCCTGTGCGCCTTCAAGATCCCCGTACGCGGCCAGGCGATCCTCAAAGGAACCGGCGATGTCGTCCATTTCGTCGTCAAAACCGTTCAGAGGCCTGATGAGGGCGAATTCCCAGCGGGAGGCGAAAAGATGCGCCGCCGAGAGAACGCGGCGGGCGGGGGTGTTTTCCTCCTCCGCGCGATGCCAGGCGCAGCAGCGCTCCCAAAACGGCCCCAGGGGGGCAAGAATCGGCTCCAGGCTGGCAAGCACATAATCCGTCAACTTGCGGTAGTGTTCCGCGTTTTCCTTGATGCGGTAAAAAACAGGGGGTTTGATGTCCGTGATGACAAGGCGGTAAAAATAATCAAAAAGGCCGCCCTCGACAATCTTTTCCGCCAAGATCTGCCGTTCGGCCTCGGGCAGGGCGCGGGCGTTTTCGTTCCACAGCGCGCAGGCCACAAGCATTTTGTGCGCCTGTTTGTCGATTTCCAGCAGTTCCGAAGGGCGGAGCTTGTCATTCCAGCGCAGCAGGTACGCGCCTGAAAAAATCAACTGCAGCAAACTCTTGCGAACAACCGGCACAAACACCTCCCGAATCCGCGTCCGCTCTCTTGCGGCGGAGTGAATAAGTCAGTATAAAAAATCGGCGCAAAAATCTCAAGCGACGCGGTTCACATCCGCCTCAGGCAAATTTTCAGCGAGGGTCGTCATGAACAAGGACAGAACAATCAATACCGCCATCCGCACCCTTGGCCCGTGCAAACTTGAATCGCATCTGCCCTACAGAACCTGGGCCGACGGCCTGCAGTTCCAGATTGTCGTGGACGACGAGTTGAGCGAAGAGGGCGGAGGGCACCCCGGCAACGTCTTTGAAGCCGCCGGGCCGCGCAGGAAGCTCTATTTTGACACCACCCGCGCGAAATGCGCCATTGTGACCTGCGGCGGCCTGTGCCCCGGCATCAACGACGTCATCAGCGCCATTGTGATGGAGGCGTTCCACGCGTACAATGTCCCCTCGGTGCTGGGCATCCCCTATGGGCTGGAAGGCTTTATTCCCAAATACAAACATCGCCTTGTGGAACTCACGCCGGCCATGGTGTCGGATATCCACCGCTTCGGCGGAACAGTGCTCGGCTCCTCGCGCGGCCCGCAACCGGCGGAAGAAATCGTGGACACACTGGAACGCTGCAACATCAACGCCCTCTTTATCATCGGCGGGGACGGAACCATGCGCGCGGCCCTTTGCGTCAGCGAGGAAGTCCGCAGGCGGGGGCTCAAGATCGCCGTTATCGGCATACCCAAAACCATCGACAACGACATCAATTTCATCCCCCAGTCCTTCGGTTTTGAAACCGCCGTTTTCAAGGCCACGGAGGCCATTGAATGCGCCCACACCGAGGCCTGCGGCGCTCCCAACGGCATTGGCCTTGTGAAGCTCATGGGGCGGGAATCCGGCTTCATCGCCGCGCGCGCGGCCCTGGCCCTCAAGGAGGTGAATTTTGTCCTGATCCCCGAGGCTCCCTTTACCCTGGAGGGCGAGGGCGGTCTTTTGCCCGCCCTGGAAGCGCGCCTGCTCTCGCGCAAACACGCGGTCATCGTCACCGCCGAAGGCGCGGGACAGCATCTGCTGGCCAAAAGCGCGGCCACCGACCCCTCGGGCAATCCCGTGCTCGGAGACATCGCCGAACTGTTGCGCCGGGAAATAAAAGCCCATCTTGACGCCCGCGGGATGCCGCATTCCATAAAATACATTGATCCGAGCTATATCATACGTTCCGTGCCCGCTGTCGCCAACGACAAGGTGTATTGCGGTTTTCTGGGGCAATACGCCGTGCATGCGGCCATGGCCGGCCGCACGGACATGGTTGTGGCCAAACTGCAGGGACGCTACGTGCATCTGCCGCTGGAACTGGTGACGCGCAAACGCCGCACGATGAACATTTACTCGGACATGTGGCGGGCGGTGCTGGAGTCCACCGGTCAGGGGACGCTCAAGGGCATGCTGCCGGATATTTGAAATAAGGCTTCATGAGCGCGCCCCTGGTTCCCCTTCCCGAAGGCTGTCTTCACGGCCGCCTGATACGGCGGGAAAAGCGCTTTTCCATCGCCTTCGCCCATAAAGGGGAAACCCTGTGGGCGCATACCAACAATTCGGGCGGCATGCTGGGTCTTCTGCGCCCCGGCCTGCCCGTGCTTGTCTCGCCGGCAAAGGGCCGGGAGCGCAAACTACCCTTTACCCTGGAGCTTGTCTCTCTCGAGCCTCCGGGCGGCGGCCCCTTTCATCCTCTGCCCGCTGCCCCCCCGGACGGCGGCTGGGCCGGAGTCAATACCCTGATCCCCAACCGGCTTTTGCGGGCCGCCTTTGAGCAGGGCCGCCTCCCCTTCGCCGGGGGCTATACGCGCTTTGCCGCCGAGGCGGCATACAAAAACTCGCGCATCGACGCGCTGCTTGCGGGACCGGGGATGCCGCCCCTCTGGGTGGAGTGCAAAAACGTCACCCTGGTCGAAGACGGCGCCGCCGCCTTTCCCGACGCCGTGACGGCGCGGGGGCAAAAGCACCTGCGCGTCATGGCGGAACTGGTCAAAACGGGCGCGCGGGCCGCCTTTTTTTACTGCATCCAGCGCGCCGACGCGGCCTGCTTCGCGCCCGCGGACTATATTGACCCGGACTACGCGGCCCTGTTCCACGATGCCCTGGGCAAGGGCGTCGAAGTCTATCCCTTCATCGTTTCCGCCGGCCCCAAAGGCTATGACCTTGGCCGGCTTTTGCCGGTGCCGCCCGGCGGCCGGCGGTAGCGGAAAGAATCTTCGTTGGTTTTTCTCGCAGGGTTGGTCCGCAAACCGTCTTGCAGGAGTTTTACCAGGTTGCCTTTCGGCGCAAACTGTATCACTCTGCGGAGGAGCGACAGGCCTGCCCGAAGGAGAAGGTCGGACTACTCAATTAACCGGACAGTCGTAACCACCGGAACGGAACCGACTGTCAGATCATGTTTGAACTGCTGCACATGAAACATGTCATTTTCTGCCTTTCTCTTGTCGTCGCAATCGCCGCCGCCCCATCCCGGGCCGCCTCCTTTCAGGCCCGCGTCGTCTCCGTCGCTGACGGAGACAGCTTCACCGCGCTTGACGCCGACAACCGGCAAGTCGAAATCCGCCTGTACGGCATAAGCTGTCCGGAGAAAAATCAGCCCTACGGCAA
>JAISOT010000070.1 GCA_031275465.1 Desulfovibrio sp. | reverse complement strand
AATTTCGACCAGTCGCTGCTGAACTATTTTTTCGGCAAACGAATCATGCGTCTGCCTGATCGCTGGAATCGTCCTCCATATCAGCATGATTGCCAGGAAACAGCGCACATTGTGCATTTTCACGGTCCAAAACCCTGGGACAAAAGCGCGTTTCCGGAGTTGCGCATAAACTGCTTTGAGGCCATGCGCGCTGTCTGGAGGGGATATCTGCGCGAGGATGAACTGGAACAACTCAAATATTTTTGATGTGCCGGACAAAAATGTGGAAATTCGACCTTGCGCGGGCGGCGTTTGTAAAACAGGTTCACAAGCCTGGCATTTATCTCTGAAGTTTTCTGCCCGGCTGTCGATAGGCTTACCTGACAGCTTTGAACCGCCTCTGAAATATGCGCTGCCGCATACCTTGAATTCTTACCGCAGGTGACGGAGGGTTTGTAATGAGCCAGGCTCTGGATGAACAACTGAATAACGCTCACGACGACAATCTGATACAACTGGTCACGTTCCGCATCGCCGAGGAGGAATTCGGCGTCGACATTCTCGCGGTACAGGAAATCATACGTCTGATGCAGATAACCATGGTGCCGCGCGCGCCTTCCTTCATTGAGGGCGTCATAAACCTGCGCGGCAAGGTGATTCCCGTCATCAACATGCGCACCCGTTTCAATATGCCTCCTGCCGAGCCCAACAGCAGCACACGTATTGTGGTTACGGAATTTGACCAGAAAATTGTGGGTTTTCTTGTGGACGCCGTTTCCAAGGTCCTGCGGATCCCGGCAAACACGGTGGAAGAGGCGCCGCCGGTACTCGCCGGCATAGGGTCGGAATATATTCGCGGCGTCGGCAAACTGGGCGATCGCCTGCTTATTTTGCTTGACCTTGACAACTTATTGAGCAACATGAACCTTGACGTCCAGTAAGGCAGCCGCGACCGTTCGCAACGGCGTGAGGCGGGCCTTGGAAATCACGCGCACGCGAATGTCCTGAACCCGGAAGACGGAAAGGCGTGTGTGAAACCGGGAGGGAATTCATGGCCTTGCGTCTCTCGCGTTCCATTATCGGAGAGGCCGAAGCGCGCGCCGTCAATCGTGTTCTTCTGGAAGACGGCTATCTGGGCATGGGGAATGAGGTTCGCCTGTTTGAAGAGGAACTGGCGGCATTTCTCGGCGTTGCCGCCGAACAGGTCGTTACCGTAAACACGGGGACGGCAGCCCTGCACCTGGCGGTTGAGGCCATTGCCCCGCGCGGCGGCGGCGAAGTGCTGGTGCCTTCCCTGACCTTTGTGGCATCGTTTCAGGCCATCGCCGCGGCCGGATGCGCGCCTGTCGCCTGCGACTGCCTGCCTGGGACCGGCACGCTGGATTTAAGGGACGCGGAAAAACGTCTCAGCGCCAAAACGTTTGCCGTCATGCCTGTGGACTACGCCAGCAACCCCTGGCGGCTGGATGAAGTGCACGACTTTGCCGCGCGCAAGGGACTGCGTGTGGTGGAAGACGCGGCGCATGCCTTTGGCTGCCGCAGCCGCGGGCGCACTGTCGGCAGTTTTGGCGACATGGTGTGTTTCAGCTTTGACGGCATCAAGAATATCACTTCCGGCGAAGGAGGATGCGTGGTGTCGTTTGACTTCCCGGCCGCGCGCCGCATTGCGGACGCACGCCTGCTGTCGGTGGAAGGGGACACGCAAAAACGCTTCGCGGGCGCCCGGTCATGGGATCCAGATGTAACGCGCCAGGGCTGGCGTTACCACATGAGTAACATTATGGCGGCTCTGGGGCGGGTGCAGCTTGCGCGTCTGGAGACGGAATTCGGCCCCGCCCGGCGGGCGCTGGCCGCCCGGTACAGAGAACGCCTGGCCGGCCTGGCCGGCGTCGCTTTTTTGCAGACCGATCCGGCCGACTACATTGTACCGCACATTCTGCCGGTACGCGTGCTGAACGGGCGCAAAAACGCCGTAAAAGACTCCCTTGCCGCTGGCGGCATTCCCACCGGCACGCACTACAGACCCAATCATCTCCTGACGTATTTCGGCGGGGGAGCGGTGCGTCTGCCGGCAACAGAGCAACTGTACGGCGAGCTTCTGACATTGCCGTTGCATCCCGGACTGACCGGGCAGGATGTGGACGATATTTGCGCCGCGTTGCGTTCGGCGCTCTGAGCGCCCTTCGCGTGCCAATGTGAAACAGTAACGATGCCAGCCCACCATGACGGAATATAGCCGGGGTTTGCAGTCTCTTGTCCCTTTTGTCCGCAGCCTGTTCGCCAGACGATGGATACGGTTCGGATTCGTGGGTGGCGTGTCGGCCTTCAACTATTTTCTCTTCGGCTATCTTCTGGTCACCGTTCTTGCCCTGCCCATTTTTCTGGGCAATGCCGCCGCGTATCTTCTGGCCTTCGGCATTTCCTACACAGGGCAGTGCCGCTGGACCTTTCAGGCGCAGGGCTTCCATAAAAGCATGCTGCCGCGTTACGCCCTTGCGCAGGCAGCCGGACTTGTTCTGAACACCTGCCTCATCTGGCTGTTGCGGCATATCGGGCTTTCCTACATCCTGTCCATGCCCGTTGCCGCGCTGCTCGTGGCCTTTGTAACCTATCTGCTTTGCAAATATTTTGTTTTTCGAAGCGCCGCCGGGAAGTGAATTGATACCGCCCGCCGTTTCCGTCATCATGAACTGCTACAACGGCGCCCGCCATCTGCGCCCCGCCCTGCGGAGCCTGCTTGAGCAGACATGCGATGATTTTGAGCTTGTCTTTTTCGACAATGCTTCCACTGACGAAAGCCCGGCCATTTTCCGGGAATTTGCCGGGCTTTTTTCCGGCAGGGCGCGCTATTTTCGAGGCGGCCAGACAGTTCCGCTCGGCGCGGCGCGCAATTGCGCCCTGTCATATGCCCAAGGGGAATATATTGCCTTTCTGGACTGTGACGACTTGTGGCTGCCGGAAAAACTCGACCTGCAACTGTCCCTGTTTGCGGCCAATCCAAGGGTGGGCCTTGTCTGCACGGATACGGAAATTTTTGACGGCGACCGCGTCGTCAAGCGTCTTTTTTCCCAATCCCGCCCGGCCAGAGGCAGGGTTTTTGCCGAACTTGTGGAACGGCAATGGATTTCCATGTCTTCAGCCGTGCTGCGGCGCGAAGCGCTGGAAAACCTGCTGGAAGATTCAGCGGAAGAAACCGGGGGGAAGGCGCCCGAATATTTTGACGAGCGATTGAACGTGTGCGAGGAGGCTGATGTTTTTTACCGCATTGCCCATGACTGGGAATTGGACTATGTGGATGCGCTTCTCACGCGCTGGCGGGTACACGGCGCCAACACCACTTTTCGCAAGTTCGGCCAATTTGCGGACGAAACTCTCTATATCCTGGAAAAGCACCGCCGCCTTTATCCCAATTATGATGTGGAATACGCTGACCTTGTTAATCTGTTGACCCGCCGCGCCGCCTTTCAGAAGGGCGTGGCCCTCTGGCGCGAAGGCAGGAACGGGCAAGCCCGCTCGGTGATCGCGCCGTGGAGGCATGTATCTCTCAAATTCCGGCTTTTCTGGTGGGCCGCCTTTCTGCCGGGCGGGTGTTTTGACTGTGCGGCGCGGATATATTTTTCATTGCCGGCGGCCTTGCGGCGATGACTGTGCATTATTGCCCAGCAGCGTATTTTTTCTGAATGTCCTCGCCTGCCTTTTTTACCTCTTCCCGCATGGCCGCACGGGCCGCTTCTATTTTTTCCCGCAGGGCTGGCTCGGAAAGAGCCAGTATCTGCGCGGCCAGCCAAGCGGCGTTACACGCGCCGGCTTTGTTCAGCGCCACGGCGGCAACCGGATAACCGGGCGGCATCTGCACGGTGGAAAAAAGAGCGTCCATCCCGGCCAGTCCGTCGGCGGACAAGGGGATGCCAATCACGGGTTTTACCGTGATGGCGGCTACCGCTCCCGCCAGGTGAGCGGCCATTCCGGCGGCGCAGACAAACACCTGGGCTCCGGCCTCTTCCTGTTCACGCACTATTTCGCGTGTACGTTCCGGCGTGCGGTGCGCGGAACTTACGGTAATGGTAAAGGAAATGCCGAGTTCTTTCAGAACGTCCGCGCAGGGGCGCACCTTTTCCTCATCAGATTTTGAACCCATAAGGATTACAACACGACTCATGGAGTTGTCCCGATATAATGGCTTGTGGCGTACTGATGCTTCCCGCGACCGCAAAAGGCGGGACAGCGGCGGGCGTTCACGCGAAACCGGCCGGCGGACGCCGCAGACCCTTGTCTCCAATATCTTTGCGGTAAAAAGCGTTTTTCATCCGGATTTTCTTCAAAGCCGCGTAGGCCGCAGCCTGCGCCAGAGCAAGATCGTCACCCAGGGCTGTGACGCACAGCACGCGCCCTCCGCTGGAAACCAGCACGCTGTCCTTAACGGCGGTGCCGCTGTGGAACACTTTGACGCCGGGAATCGCTTCCGCCTCTTCTATCCCCTGGATAACCTGCCCTTTGGCGCAAGCGTGCGGATAGCCCCTGGCTGCCAGCACAACTCCCAGCGCCGTCTGTTTGTTCCAGACAACGTTTGCGGGGTCAAGTCCGCCCGATGCGCAATCCAGCATGATTCGCGCCAGATCGCCTCCAAGGCGCATGAGCAGCGGCTGGCATTCCGGATCGCCGAAGCGGGTGTTGTATTCAAGCACGCGGGGGCCATCGCCGGTGAGCATAAGGCCCGCATAAAGCACGCCCGTAAAGGGGTGCCCCGAGGATGCCAGTTCCTTGAGCGCCGGCAACACCGCCACATCGACCATCTTCTCCAAATCCGCCGATCCGAGCATGGGAGCGGGGCTGTAGGCCCCCATGCCTCCGGTGTTCGGACCCTGGTCGTTGTCGTAGGCGGCTTTGTGATCCTGCGCCGAGGGCAGCGGTATGGCCTGTTCTCCGTCACAGAAACAGAGCAGAGAAACTTCTTCCCCCCGCAGGTATTCTTCCAGAATCACCTTATCTCCCGCCGCTCCGAAGGCGCGGGCCACCATGATATCCTCCACGGCCTGCAAGGCTTCGCGAGAATTTTTTGCCACAACGACGCCTTTTCCCGCCGCGAGGCCGTCCGCTTTGACCACGACAGGCGCGCCGAATTTGACGATATGATTTTTTGCGGCCTCCGCATCGGTGAAAACAGCGTATTTCGCCGTGGGAATTCCTGTTTTTGTCATGAGCCGCTTGGCGAAGGCTTTGCTGCCCTCCAGACGCGCGCAGTAGGCGTCCGGACCGAAGGAGGGTATGCCCGTCTGGCGCAGCCGGTCAACAATGCCCAGGGTCAGGGGCAACTCCGGCCCCGGGACTACAAGATCCATCTTTTCTTTTTGCGCCAGGGCCACAAGGCCGTCAATGTCATCTGCGGCAATCCTGGCGTTAATCGCTCCTTCGCGCTCCGTGCCGCCATTGCCGGGAGCGGCGAAGATTTCATCCACCCGGGGGCTTTGGCTGAGTTTCCATACGAGGGCATGTTCCCGCCCGCCGGAGCCGATAACAAGAATGCGCACGATTTCCTCCGCTTTTTCTGTTTTATGTCAGAATCCGAATTTTCGGGCCGTCGCGAAAAAGGCGACGGCCCGAAAAAAGGTCACGGATTGGGCGATATCTCAAAATCGCTCATATCGGCGGGCGTATTGGGATTTGTCTGCGAAAGGTCAAGCGGATAAGCCAAAATCATGCTTTGGCGGCTCCCGATGCCGAGGTCGGGCGAGGTGTTGACGCCCACAACAAGGTCCAGAACGCCGTCGTTGTTCACGTCAGCCAGGTCAACTTCAGCCACGGAACCCCGAATTCGCCGCGTTTTCCACTTGAGCGCGAGGCCGACGCCATCCCAGTACATCGCGTGAATCTCGCCAAGGGGAAAGTAGCGGTAGCGGTCAAAGATCTGCGAAGCTGTGGACACGGGTTTGTTGAGCAGAAGCACGTATTCTCCGGTATGCCCCAGGTCCGCGGCTATCATGCGCATGGGCGCGTAGTATTTGCTAGGAAGCTGGGCGCTGCGGTCAATGCCCATTCCCGGCATTGTCTTGTAGAATTCCATACCCGTCGCCGAACCGGAAAAACGTTCAATAGTAGTATGGATGAGCGTATTGCCGCCGCCCTGAAAAATTTTCAGACGCTCGTCCTCGGTCAGCATGACAAGCTGGGGGCTTTTATTGTCTTTCCCGCCGGGAATCCAGGAAATATTGAAAACTCTCGCTCCCTCTGGCAGGTCAAGCTTTGTCCCCAGCGTGTATTTGTTGCCGCTCTTCAGCATTTCACGCACGCCGGGGGCAAAGAGCTTGACTGAATCCCATGCCTGCCCGACAAGCGTCGGCGTAAAATTGGGAGGAGCATTGACGACGCTCGCAAAGTAGGGACAACGCTCGGCGAATTGAGCAAGTTTGTTGCCTTTGAAACTGAAAAAATAACTGTACGGCCGGTTGGATTCCTCCTCGTAGGTGGCGACGACAATCTCCTTGCCGCCGTCCCTGTCAAGATCCAGCGCGCGCATGGAAAAGTTGAGATTGCTTTGGGAAACCATTGTCTCCCCAAGGGGCTTGAGCTTGTTGTCCGCCTCCCAGGCGTAAACGGCAAGTTTGTGGTCGGTGAGCACGGCAATTTCATTTTTGCCGTCTCCGTTAAAGTCGCCCACAGCCATATCCACCATTTTGTCCTTGATGCGCTGGGTGCGCATGCGGGAGCCGTCGCCGGTCCCCGCCCCCTGGTAGCGGAACTGCGGGTTCAGGTACACCTGCTGCTGGCCCGTCTCATTGACGACAATATCCGAATTCATGCGGTTGACCGCCTGTCCGCCTCCGGCGGCGCCATATCCGGCTCCGGCGACAGGCACATTGAAGACTTCGCGGCCCATCGCGGCGGTGAGTTCCTGCACGGTGGAGGTGAGGGCGCTTAACGGGCCCTGGGCTGTTTTGCTCCACGTTTTCCCGCTGTTGTCAATACTGTTGACGGTGACGGTGCAGTCGTTGTTCAAAACGCTGACTGTTCCCCAGACGGCGGATTCCATGTTCTGGGCATGGGCCGCCTTGCGGGCTTCAGCCTGTGAAGACGCCTTGTCCTGTATCTGGCGGGCTTCCAGGATCCCCGGCCTGTTGAGGCGCGCCTGCATGGTGGCGGGAACGGCTTTGGCCAGATAGGCATAGCTTTGGGGCGCGTTAACGCCGAATTGCAGAATCCCCACGCTTTTTGGGGCGGCGCCCGCCGCGACCGGCAGACCGTAGACAAACAGAAGAAAAATGGAAAGACTCAAGCGCAGAAAATTTTTCATCCCGTAACTCCTTGAAAAAGTAGCCTGAAGCCGCAAAAATACATTGTCAATGCCAACCGTTTATTTTTCAGGCGCACGAGGACACGCGTTGGAAAATAAAAATGATTGCCCAGTGATTCCGCGCAGCCAAAAGAATGAGTGAATCCTATCCTTTTGGGCCGTTGCGGTCTGGATTATATCCTTGCTCTCCCGCTTAGGCAACAGAAAAGCGCGCTTGATGCCCATTTAGGCCGGGAAGTCGCTCTGTCCTCCGTCTATAATCCGCTCCACCGCCATAACCGGCGGAAACTCGCGCCTGACGGAAGACATCAGCAATCGGACCCTGTCGCGCGGGAAGAGCGGGAAAAAAACTTCCGGAACTTGTAGCCGAATTCCCGCCGCCGTATTCTCCGGAATTGAATCCGGTTGAGCGTCCATGGGATGAATTGCGTGAAAAATCCTTCGGGAATCTTGTTTTTTTCCAGTCTTGATGCTCTTGAAAATCATTTGGAATCCGCATTGCTGAGCATGGAGCAAGATCAAGCAAGAGTTCACCCCATCGTAGCCTGGCCTTGGATTATAAATTCACTTTTGATTTGGAAAAGGGCACGCCTTCATAACTGAGCAGAATTATGGCGGCCCGCTTCGCCAGGCGCTGTCCGGTTTTGCCGGAGTCAGTCCACATGCTGAGCACGGCCTTATCCTCAGGGGGCCGGCTTGCCGGTCTTGCCAAATCCAGGCGATTTCCGTATATCGTCCGCATGCCCGGAACCGCGAATACAGAGCGGGCCAACAGGCGGCTGCGTCGTCTGGATGCCCTGATCGGCGTTCCTCTTGTAAACGCGCTCTCGCTGATGCGCAAGCCGCCCGCGGCCAGCGCCGCTTCAGCCCTGCCCGCGCCCCGCAATATAGCGGTGCTCTGCTTCGGCGCCATCGGCGACACGCTTCTCGCCACAACCCTGTTGCGCGCCCTTGCGGCCATGTACCCGAACGCGGAAATCCGGGTTCTGGCAAGCGACGCCAATGCCCAAGCCCTGCCGCTGCTCGGCCCCCGCTTCAAAGCGGCGGCTTTTCCCATACGTTCCGTTTGGGCCATGGCGCGGCATCTGCGCGTCCTGCGACCCGATCTGCTGATAGATACAACGCAATGGGCGCGCGTTGGGGCGCTTGTCACGCTGCTTTCCGGCGTGCGCCATACCATCGGCTTTGACACCCCCGGCCAGCGGCGGGGGGCGGCCTATGCCTTTCCCGTCCGGCACAGGAGCGATTGCCATGAGACGGAAAATTTTCTGGCGCTCGCAAGGGCCGTGAACCCCGCCGTTACTGCGTCTCCGGAGCTGTTCCTGCCGGACGACCCTCCGCCGGGGCTTGATTTGGGGGGCCTTCCGCCCCTGGACAAAATCGTCTATCTGCACGCCTTTGCCTCAGGCGTCGCGTCCGCGCTGAAAACGTGGGCGGACGAGCGCTGGCGCGATGTGGCCCTGGCCTGCCTTGCGGCGGGCTATGCCGTATGCTTTACGGGCGGCCCGGCGGATGCCGGAGCGGCGGATATTTTTCTGCGCAGACATATTCCGGCGGATATTCTGCTCAACGGCATGGCGCGGTCCCTCGCCGGAACGCTTGACCTGAGGGGACTGGCCTGGCTGCTGCGCCGTGGAGCGGGAGCGGTTTCCGTCAACACCGGCTTTGTGCATCTGGCCGCCCTGTGCGGCATACCCGTGGTCGATCTGCACGGTCCCACCAATCCCCTGCGCTGGGGGGCCGTTGGGCCAAAGGTCGTTTCCCTGCTCGCCCCGGGCGGGGATACGGCCTGCCTGAATCTGGGCTTTGAAATACCGGCCGGGGCGGTGCCGACGCTACACCGGCTGGGCGCTGAGGATGCGCTGGGCGCCCTGCGGCGGCTCGGCCTCGCGGTGTAAACGCCGGCGCTGCGCTTTGCGGCTCGGCGCGGGATCCTCAGGAACGGGCGAGAAAATCCAGACATTTTTCGGTCAGCTCATCCGCCAGATTCTCCACAACAGTGATTTCTTCCCGCGTGATATTGTCAAAATGTATCCCCGCGCTCACGCAGATGGCGCAGCCCAGGGCCTGCGCCAAAGTCCGGGCCATGCGCAGGGCTATTTCGTCTTCCCTGTGCCCTGGCAGGCGAAGAATGCGGTCCTGACCGCCGGCGGCGCCAGGACAGGCAAGCGCCACGGCTCCTATATGGGCGTTCCCTCCGCCGAGCAGGCACTGCGCGTCCCTGCCCGCGCGGATGACGCGGATCTCAAGGGCTATTCTTCCGGCCTGCGCCGCAAAACGGGCGAAATTTTCCACAACGCCGGCACTCTATCCCGGATCGGGCCTTTCCCGCAAGGCCGCCATCGTCCTTCCGCGCGGCGCGTTCAGATTTCTGTTGACTTCCGCGCGGACATATTATGATAGTAAGGCATGGTCGAACTCGCTTTTTTCAAATGTAGCCCCGGAGGCAATACAATCCCGCGTCTTCGCGTGCGCGGAGAACTCCCTCTCTGGGATGTCGAGGCGCTCCCGCGCCTGCCGCACTGCCCTGTGGAAAATCCCGGAGCGGGCGAATATCCCGCGCGGCTGCCGGGTACTGCGCATCTGCTGCTGAACGCCGATATCCAAGTCCCGGATGACTGTATGACAGTTATGCAGCCTGGCGGCTCCTCCCTGGATGTGCGTTCGCGCAGGGATGGAGACGGGCAGCGGGCGGCGGTGGGCGGGCCTGTGTCCCCGGTCGCCGGAGGGAGCGTCTGGCTTTCCGGGGGGGAGGCATGAAGGACTTGCGGGAGGGGTTCACCACCGGCACGGCGGCGGCTGGCGCCGCGCTCGCCGCGCTGATTCTGCTTGTGGAAAGACGCGCTCCCGAAAATGTTTCCGTCCCCTTGCCGCCGTATCAATTCCCTTCCTCCTGCTCAGGTTTTGCAAGCGTGCCGGTGGAGTACTGCCGGCCGCTCGTCCGAGGCGGGGGAAAAAGCTTCGCTTCTTTCGGCGCGGAGGCGGCCGTGCGCAAAGACGGCGGAGATGATCCCGATGTCACCTCAGGCGCGCTCATTTCGGCCCGTGTGACGCTGGAGCCGCTACGGCAGGATTCGCCGTCGGACAGGGGATTTGTGCGCCTTGAAGGGGGCAGGGGCGTGGGCCGCGTGACGCTGCCCGGCCTGCCCGTGCCGGTGGGAGAGGCCGCCATCAATCCCGTTCCGCGGGAACAGATGCGCGTTGTCCTAAGCCGCTATGTTGGGCGGGCGGCCCCGCGTTTCGGGCCGTGCCCCCCCTTGTCCGTGGTGATCAGCGTTCCTGGCGGGGAGAAGCTCGCCCTGCGCACGCTCAATCCGCGCCTGGGCATTGTGGGCGGCATTTCAATTCTGGGCACCCAGGGCACGGTGCGCCCTTTCAGCCACGCGGCCTGGCAGGCGACGGTCAGCCAGGGGCTCAAGATCGCTCTGGCCTCAGGTTGCTCGACGGTCTGCCTTTCCACAGGCCGCCGCTCGGAAGCGCTGCTCATGCGGAGGTACCCGCGTCTTTCTCCGCAGTCTTTTATCCAGGCGGCCGATTTTGCCGCTTTTTCCCTGCGCGCGGCCGGGAGTATGCCATTTGCGAACATTGTCTGGGGCTGTTTTTTCGGCAAGTTGCTCAAACTGGCCCAGGGCATGGAATACACCCATGCGCGTGAGGGCGACATTGATTTTGAGGCTCTGGCGCTGCTGTGTTCGCGCAGCGGCGTCCGTTGCGCCGATGCCGTGCGGCGCTGCTCCACCGCCGCGCAGGCCCTGGAAATTCTGCTCGCGGATAGGGCGGGGCGTCCGGCCCTGAAGCGGGTGGCGCGCGCGGCGGCCGGCCAGGCGGCCCGTTTTGCCGGGCGAGCCGTGACCCTCAACCTTTTTCACGCGGACGGCGGTTTTTTGTGCGCGGCGTGAAACAGCAGGCCCTCCTGCCGGGCATAAAGCCCAAAAAATCGCAGAGGCCGGCGGAGCAAGGGACACCCGGAGAAATCAAGGCGCATGAAGCCGCGTCCGGGGGGCAGGAAGACGCATGGCCCCCCATGTCGGAAATGCTGCACTCGCTGCTTGTTTTTGAATCCGCCGCGCAACAGCCGGGCCGGGAACTTTCCAATCCTGAACGCCGCCTCCCCCCTGCCTCCGATCCTGTTGTCGTCCTCGGCGTTGTCAGCGGTTGCGGCGGCCTGTCCGAAAGGCGGCGTCAGTTGCTGGCGAGCGCTGATCTTCTTTGCGCCGGACGCGGCCTGTTGCAGCGCCTGTTCCCGGAAATCGGCGAAAACGACGGCGCGAACGGAAATGTGTTGCTTCTCTCCGCTCCGTTGGAACCTGTCTATGCGCGGATTGCGGAGGCCCATGCCGCCGGCCTGCGGGTGCTGGTGCTGGCGGACGGGGATCCCCTGTTTTTCGGCATAGGAGCGAGCCTGGCGCGGCGCATGGGCAGGGGAGCCGTGCACATCATCCCCGCGCTGAGCAGCCTGCAACTGGCCTGCGCCCGCCTTGGCCTGCCCTGGCACGACGTTGTCTGTCTTTCTCTGCACGGGAGGGACAATTTTGGTCCGCTCAACGCGGCCGTGGGCAGGGGCGCGCCGCTCTGCGTGCTGACGGACGGCGACATCCGGCCGGACGCGGTAGCCCGGCATCTGCTTGACCGCGGGGTGGACTGGTTTTTCGCGCATATTTTCGAACGCCTGAATTTTCCGGATGAAACGGCGGCCCATGTGCCCCTGGACGAGGCGGCGGGCATGGATTTCGGTCCGTCGTGCACGCTCGTGCTGACCCCTTCGGCGCTGCCGCGCAGGCCTTCTCTCGGACTTGAAATTGAAGCCCTGGCGGCAGACGGGGTTGTGACCAAAACGCCCGTGCGCGCCGCGGCTCTTGCGCTGTTGCGCATTGCGTCAGGGCACACTGTCTGGGATATCGGCTCCGGTTCCGGGGCCATGGCCATTGAAGCCGCCGCGCTGGCCCATCAGGGGCGCGTCGTGGCTGTTGAAAAGAAACCCGAGCGGATTCTGTGCATTGAGGAAAATCGCCGCCGCTTCGGCGCAGCTCTTGTGGATATCCATCTGGGAGAGGCCCCCGGCTGCCTTGAGGCGCTGCCGGAGCCTCAGCGGGTTTTCATCGGCGGGGGTCTTTCCGGAAAGGACGGCCCGCGGATACTTCTGCACGTGAGCCGCCGTCTGCCGTCCGGCGGACGGGTGGTCGCCTGTTGTGTTTTGCTGGACACCCTTGCCCGATGCCGTGACTTTTTCAGAAAGCAGGGCTGGCCTTGCGAAATTGTCTGCGTGCAGGCGGCGGAATCCCGTCCTCTGGCGGGCGACGCGCATCTTGCCGCCATGAATCCGGTGTTTGTGCTGGCCGCGCAAAAGCCCGGGGAGAAGCCATAAATGCCGGGTCTTGTGTCTTTTGTGGGAGCCGGCCCCGGCGACCCGGAACTCGTGACCATCAAGGGCCGCAAGGCCATAGAGGAAGCGGGGCTTGTGCTCTATGCCGGGTCCCTCGTGCCGCCCGGCGTGGTGGCCGGCGCGCGCGCGTCCGCGCGCGTGCTGGATTCGGCCCCGCTCACGCTGGAGGAGTGCCACGCTCTTGTAAAAAAGGCTTCTTTTGCCGGCGAGAGGGTGGCGCGCGTGCATACGGGAGATCCCTCGCTTTACGGCGCGCTGCGGGAACAGGCGGAATTGCTGGACAGGGACGGCATACCCTGGCGCGTCATTCCCGGTGTCACGGCCGCCTGCGCGGCCGCTGCCGCCGCAGGAATAACCTTTACCGTGCCGGAACTCACCCAAAGTCTGGTCATCACGCGTCTGGAAGGGCGCACCCCCATGCCCGAGCGGGAGAAAATCCGCCATTTGGCGGCGCACCAAAGCTCTCTGGCCATCTATCTGGCCGGCAGGGATGCCTCAAGGGTGCGCGAGGAGCTACTGCCCGTTCTTTCGCCCGCAACGCCGGTTTTGTGCGCGCACCTTGTGGGCTGGCCGGAAGAAAGGCTTGTCTGGACGGATGTTGAAAATTTGGCCCGCTGCGTTGGGGAAAATCACCTGGAAAACGATACGATATTTCTTGTCCTGCCGGCGGAGGGCAGGGCAGGCGCGCGCTCACGCCTGTATGCCGCGGATTTCAGCCATTCGTTCCGTGAAATGTAGTTCTTCAGGCGACATCCCAGTCCAGGCCGAACGTGTCGTGC
>JAISOT010000025.1 GCA_031275465.1 Desulfovibrio sp. | reverse complement strand
GGCAAAGGTGTCCAGCGTGCGGCGCAAAAATTCGTCCTGCAGCGCGGAATCAATCTGCTTGCGATATTCGGAGAGGGTGGTTGGGGCTTCATGCATGGCCTTTAATCCTCCAAAAGAATGATGTGCAGTTCCAGCGGGCCGTGCACGCCCACGGCGGCCACACGTTCTATGTCGGCCGTGCGGCTCGGGCCGGAGATCAGCGTGGTGTACGTGGCGGGCGCTTCATTCATGCGCTCGCGCAGCAGTTGGGCAATGGAGGGAAGATCAGGATAAACGGCGGATTTGCGCAGGAATATAACGTGTATCTCCGATATCATCCCGGCAAGACGCGCGTCTTCCCCGTCCGTGTTCATCATGCAGGTGCCGCTGGCGGCGACGCCGAGCAGGGCCTTGGTAACGCCCACGTCAAAGCCGGCCACATATTTACGCAACCCGTCGCGAATGCAGAGAAACCCTTTTTCCTCACAGGCCGCCGAAAGAGTGGCGAACTCCCCGTCGTTCAAATCCGGGGCGGCCACAATGCGTTTGACGCGCGTCGGCTGATTGTTGGGGCCGGGAGGCCCCTGTTCCGTGCCGGGTTCATCGGCCAGAATTTCGGCAGGAGCTTTGCTTTCGCAGACATCCGCCACATATTGCAGGGCCGCCGGGATCGTCGGAAGCTCCTGCACCACGGCATTGACCGCCGTGGCCTTGGCGATGAACGTTTCCACCGTTTGCCGGGTGATGGAATCCGCTGGGGGCATACATAACTCCTTTACCCGGATCCGTAACAATAATTCTTACGGATCAAGGGCCGTTGTGAATAACGGCGCAACCGCGCCACAGTGTCTGAGCGCCCGCTATCTCAGGCTTTCCGCGTACAATTCCACTGTGTGTCTCACCTGCACTGGATCATGGTTGTGGGAGAGAACGTCCTCAAGCTGCATCATGCAGGCCGGACAGGCCGTAGCCACAATCCGCGCGCCGGAGGCGACCACATTGTCGCGTTTGCGCTGGCCTATCTTGCGCGACCAGTCATAATGAACAAGGTTGAATGAACCGCCGCAACCGCAACACCGGTCGGCCTCCGCCATTTCCGTCAGCGTGTAGGCCGGGTTCGCGGCGATGAGCGCCCGCGGCTGGCTCGCCACGCCGAGGGTTTTTTTGAGGTGGCAGGAATCGTGATACGTGACTGCCTGGGCGTTGGCATTGCTTTGGACGGGCTGCACCTTGAGCACGTCGATGAGAAAGGCATTGATGTCGACGGCCTTGGCCGCCGTCTCCTGGGCGAGTTGCTGTTCACGGGCGCCGAGACGCGCGGCGTAGTGCGGCCAATGCTCCCTGATGCAGGCGGTGCAGGAAGCGCAGGGGCTCATGATGTAATCGAAATCGCCCTTGGAGAGCGCGTCGAGATTTGTTTTCAGCTCTCTGAGCATTCCCTCCGCGTCGCCCGAAGAAAGGGCCGGAAGGCCGCAACAGGCCAGTTTGTCCGGCATGTAGACGGCCACCTTGTGGTGGCGCAAAACTTTCAGACAGGCGCCGGCCATGTCCGTATACATTTTATCGCCGACGCAACCGGGGAAAAACGCCGCCTTCAGCCCGCCGCCCGAGCGCGGCTCGTCCACAAAGCCGTATTCGGCGTGCAGGGGGGTTCTGGCCAGCGGGCGGATATGCCTGTCGCCCAGCATGAAATTGAGCATGGGCGCGCAGGAGGTGCCCTGCGCCTCGCCGGTTTTGCGGAATACCAGGCGCTGCATGGGCGCGCCCACGCGCACGGCAAAGTTGAAAAGGGCGGGTTTGGCCAGCAGAATTCTGAAAATCATTTTTTTGACGGGGTTGAGCCCCAGATAGCCGTAAACCAGCTCCCTCGCTTCCAGGAAAACGTCCATGATTTTGACGCCGGGCGGGCAGGCCACCTGACAGGAGCCGCACAGGAGACACCGTCCCAGTTTGTCGGCCACGGCTTCGGGATCCCGGATTATCTCATGGGCAAGGTTGTTGATGAGGACGAGTTTGCCGCGGGTGACGTCGGCCTCCATGCCGGAAGCGCCGAACATGGGGCAGACGCCCTGGCAGAAGCCGCACTTCATGCAGTAGACAATTTTGTCGTCCAGCGCCATCAGCCGCCTGGCGAGATCATGCAGGGTACTCATTCTCAAATCCCCACAAGTTTCGTCGGATTGAGCAGACCCTTGGGGTCAAGCGCCTTCCGCAGCCGCTGTGAGAACAAGATCGTCCCGCGGGATGTCTCCTTTTCCATCCATTTGGCTTTGGCCGTGCCGATGCCGTGTTCTCCGGAAAGAGTGCCCTGGAGCTTGAGAGCCGTGTCGAACATTTCGTCAATGGCTTCCTCCACCCGGCGGAATTCGTCGGCGTCGCGTTTGTCGCACAGGAATGTGGGGTGCAGATTGCCGTCGCCGGCATGGCCGAAGGTGCCCACCTCAAGGCGGTATTTGGCGGCTATGTCATTGACGGCCTTCATCATGGCGGGGATCCGGGAACGGGGAACCGTGGCGTCTTCCAGCACGGTTGTCGGGCGGCAGCGGGCGAGCACCGGCAGCGCCATGCGGCGGGCTTCCCACAATTTGAATTTTTCCGCCGCGTCTTTGGGCACCTTTACGTCAATGGCATTGTTGGCCTTGAGCACCTTCTCCACAAGCTCGGCCTCCTCGGCCACCTGCGCCGGGTGGCCGTCCACCTCGATGAGCAGAATGGCGCCGGCCTCGCGCGGAAGACCGGCCTTGGTAAAGTCGTCCACGCGCACAATGGTGTTGTTGTCAAGGAATTCCAGGGTACAGGGAACAACGTGCGCGGCGATGATGCCCGCCACCGCTTCCGCGGCGTTCTGCACGCCGGCGAAAACAGCCATGAGTGCCTTGCTGGCCTTGGGCGGGGGAACGAGCTTGAGCACGGCCTGGGAAATGATGCCCAAGGTCCCTTCGGACTGCACCATCATGCCGGCAAGGTTGTAGCCGGTGACGCACTTGACCGTGCGCGAGCCCGATTTGACCAGGGCGCCCGTGGCGTCGAAAAATTCGATGCCCATGACGTAGTCTTTGGTGCAGCCGTATTTGAGGCCGCGCAGACCGCCGGCGTTCTCCGCGATGTTGCCGGCGATGGTGGATACGGCCTGTGAGCCGGGGTCCGGCGGATAAAAAAGGTTCTGTTTGGAAACGGCCGTCGCGAAGTCGGCGGTGATGACGCCGGGCTCAACCACGGCATAGAGATCGCTGGTATTGATCTCAAGAATGCGCGTCAGAGCGGTTGTCAGAATCACGACGGTATCGGAATTGTCGGGAATGGTGCCGCCGGAAAGGTTGGTTCCCGCGCCGCGGACGGTCATGGGGATGCCGTTGTCGTAGAGCTTTTTGACGCATTGCCCCAAGTGCTCGACGCTTGTCGGCCGCACCACCAGGGAGGGCACGATCGGGGTCAG
>JAISOT010000220.1 GCA_031275465.1 Desulfovibrio sp. | reverse complement strand
CCTCAGGAAGCGGTACGCGCCGTGGCCGTGTGGTATCTTGATCCAACCCACCCCATACCGCGCACAACCTCCGAGGTGGGCCCTCCGATTTTTCATTACCGCTACGGCATGGATGCCGCGCCCGTTGTTCTGGAAAATGTTTCCTCGACGGGCTTCGCACTGCGCTTTGCCCTCAGTGTTCCGGCAGAGCCGTCTGAGCAGCTGGCAAAGGGTTCACAACTGCTTTGCCTTGTCATATATTCCGCTGATGAGAACAACGAGCAGTTCAACATTTTCTGGAGCACCAACGAAATCGTCAATTCCCGCGTGGAGGAAGGAGAAAATCCTGTCCTGGTCCTGGGGACCATGTTCACCAACTGGGCCATGCTGGCACAGGGCAAAACGGAAATACACTGGTTTCATACCTCCCCCACACGCGGGGTCATGCCCATCACCCAATGGGTTATGCAGATTGACAGGAAACAGCGCCTGCTGATGTAAAACCTGGTCACAGGCAACAGGATGTCAAGGAGGCAGTTTTGGACGGAAGTTCAGAATCCCACAGTACTCTCTGGTCGCGCCTGAGCCGGCTTTTCGGGCACGACGACGAAAAATCCCTGAAAAAAGCCATTGTCGAAGCCAGAGCCGTCGGCTGTGTGGACACTGACGAAGAATCCATGCTGCTGGGCATTTTGCGCTTTGACGACCTTCAGGTGCAGGACACCATGATTCCCCGCACAGACATTGACTGCGTGCCGGACGATATGCCTTTGCCGGAAGTGGCGCGTCTTGTGGTGGAGTCCGGGCATTCCCGCATCCCGGTGTATAAGGAAACCCGCGACAACATCGTGGGCATTCTCCACGCCAAGGATCTGCTGCGCAGTCTTATTGAGCCGCAAAACGCCGAATTGTCTGTTTCCCGCGTCATGCGCGAACCTTTTTTCGTGCCGGAAACCAAATCCATCCGTACCCTTTTGCAGGAGTTCCGGGCGCGCAAACAGCATATCGCCATCGCGCTGGACGAATACGGCGGCACGTCCGGCCTTATCACCATTGAAGACGTGCTGGAAGAGATTGTGGGCGATATCGAAGACGAACACGACGCTCCCCGCGAAGAGGACATCCGGCCCGTCGGCGGAGGCGTGTACGAAATGACGGGCCGCGCCCTTCTGGAAGATCTGGCGGAACTCGGCATTGCCCTGGCCTCGGACGAAGTGGACACCATAGGCGGCTATCTGAGCACAGAAGCGGGGCATGTGCCCGCATCAGGGGAATCATTTACCTTTAACGGCTGGACATTCACCGTGCTGGACGCGGACAGGAAGCTCATCCAGCGCCTGCGCGCCGAACCGGCCGAAAACGCGGATGAGGCCGCGCCGGAAACGGCGTAAACGCTTTTTTGCATGGCGCGGATTTCCGGATGGTCGACGACGGGCGGAAACTACTCAAAACCCAGATACTCGGACAAAATGATCTTGAGGCCGAAGCCGGGGAAATGCACCTGCATTTTGTCCGGCGGGATATGTTTGATTATTTTTCCCGCTCCGAAAATACGGTGCCGGCAGGGCATGCCCACTGACTCAACGCCCGGAGCGTTGAGCCCATCGGGCGACCTCCCCGCGTTCGCCGGCGCAGTCCGGGGCCGGCCGACGGCTGCGCGGCGGGCGAGCGCGCCGCCGAATCCCTCGATCCATGTCTCCACGGTATCCGGGGGCAGTTCCTGCAGGAAGGGGCTCTGCCCCACGTACAGAGCGCCCCGCTCGGCGCGGCTGTAGATGGAGGCCGGGGCATAGAGTTCAAGATGCCTGCGCGCCCGCGTGCAGGCGACGTACATGAGCCGGCGTTCCTCCTCAAAGTCGTCCTGCCGCGCCAGGGCATGGCGCGAAGGGAAACGGTCCTCCACCAGATCAAGAATCAGCACGGCGCTCCACTCCAGACCCTTGGCGGAATGCACTGTGGAAAGCGTGATGCGGTTTTCGTCCTTTTCGTCCTCCTCCGGCGATTCCAGGGCAAGATCAGCCACAAAGCCATCCAGAGCGGCATAGCCCGCGGCCATCTGGATGATTTCCTCCAGACCCTGCCGCCGCCGCGGCCAGTCGTCCGGATAGAGCGCCTCCAGCCTGGGGAAGTAACGCTCCAGAATGGCGGACAGAATGTCTGCCGGATTCTGCGGCAGTCTCCTGAGCTCCGCGACAAAGCGCATGTCTTCCAGCAGATCGGGAAAACGGGCGAAAGCGCTGGGCAGCGCCTTTTCGTCCTGCAGACTCAGGGCAAGATGGAGCCTTTGGGCGGTCTTCGGCCCGACGCCGTTGTGCAGTGCGGCCACGCGCGCAAAGGCGGGCATGTCCAGAAGATTGATGACAAGGCGCGCGTAGGCGATGACATCCTTGACGTGCGCGGCCTCGGCGTAACGCAATCCGCCATATTTGCGGAAGGGAATGCCCGCGTGCTGCAGGGCCATTTCCAGATGGTAGGAGTGAAAGCCCGCCCGGAAAAGCACCGCGATTTCATGGGGCGGACAGCATTCCAGCAATTCCCGGATGCGGCGCACCACAAGGCCCGCCTCGCTCATGTCGCTCAGGGGAATCACGAGGCGTACAGGCTCCCCGCCCGGCTGCCGGGTAAAAAGATGCTTGCGGAAGGACTCCGCCGCATTGGCGAGCAGGCAGTTGGCCACATCCAGCACGGGTCTGGTGGAGCGGTAATTTTCCTCCAGACGGATGACGCGCGCGCCGGGGAACTGTTTGGGGAAATCCAGAATATTTCGCACGGTGGCTCCGCGGAAGGCATAGATGGACTGGGCCTCGTCGCCCACGGCCATGACATTGCACGGCGTTTGCTCCTCCATGCCCTCAGCTCCGCCCAGGAGGCGGACGATGCGGGCCTGAACGCGGTTTGTGTCCTGGTATTCGTCCACGAGGATGTGGGTGAACCGCCGGCGCAGGGCGGCCGCCGTTTCGGGATTCCTGAGCAGGATTTCCAGCTCAAAGAGCAGATCGTCATAATCCAGCAGGCATTTTTCCCGGCGCCAGGCGGCGTAGGCGACCTCAAGCCGCTTCAGGGCGTCGAGGTGCGGCAAGAAATGGAAGGCCTCGCGCTCCAGGATTTCGGCGAGGGGCAATTCCTTGTTGCGGGCCTTGCTCAGAAGAGCCGCTATGGTCTGTGTTTTGGGAAAAGAGCGGTCGCCTTTGCCAAGTTTGAGGGCCTCCTTGCAGTGTTTGAGGGCATCGCTGACGTCCGGGCCGTCCATGAGGGTGAAGGGCCGCCCCTCAAGCCAGGCGGGTTGGTTTGCCCGGAGCACGCTGTAGGCGAAGGCGTGGAAGGTTCCGCCCTGCGCTCCTGAAAGGCCCTGATTGAGCAGTATCGCGGCTCGGTGCAGCATTGCCCGGGCGGCTTTGCGCGTGAAGGTCAGAAGCAGGATGGCCTGCGGGGCAATGCCGTGTTCGGCAAGCCAGGCGAGCCGGTAGACGATGGTGCGCGTTTTGCCGCTGCCCGCGCCGGCGACTACCAGGACAGGCCCGTCGCCGCAGGTGACGGCTTCGTACTGGGCTTCGTTCAGAGCCGCGGCGTAATCAATCATGCTGCGCTCAGGCCCTATTCCCGGGGCCTTTCGTTTTCCAGCGCCTCGGCAAGCTCCCGAAAAGCCTCAAGGCTGCTCAATGCTTCTTCTTCCGTGAGGGAGTGCATGGCAAAACCGGCATGGACAATGAGATAGTCGCCGATTTTTGGCTGTTCCGGCAAAAGCATGGTTGAGGCGGTAAGAAAGGTCTGGCTGTTGCCCACACGGACGCGGGCCATGGTTTCTCCCTGCAATTCCACAACCTGTACGGGGATGGCAAGACACATGGGCGTATGCTCCAGGGATCGGCAAATTTCAACATATTCTCGGCAGAGGCATTCCCTCCGGCATGGAGAGAAGCCTGCTGCCGCCGATGCGGGTTTTCAGCGTGACGCGCGGCTTTTTCCCCGTCGCCGTCACTTCGCCTATGCGGGCCGCCTCCGCCCCGAAGGGAAAATTGCGCATGGCCGCAAGGGCCGCCTCGGCGCGTTCCGCCGGCAGGATACAGACGCATTTGCCCTCATTGGCGAGATAAAGCGGATCCAGCCCCAGGCAGGAGCAGCCGCTCTTCACTGATTCACGCACGGGAATGTATTCTTCTTCCAGAACCAGGGAAACTCCCGACTGTTCGGCGATTTCGTTGAGGGTCGCCGCAAGGCCGCCGCGCGTGGGATCGCGCAGCACATGCACGGGCCCGGCCAGCTCAATGACAGCCGCGATCATTTTGTTCAGGGGGGCGGAATCCGAGGCTACGTCCGTCAAAAAAGAAAGATGTTCACGGCTGCGCATGACAGTGAGGCCGTGGTCACCCATGGAGCCGCTCACAAGCACCGCATCGCCGGGTTGCGCGTTGTGCCCGGAGGGCGCGGGATCGGCGAAAACGCTGCCCACGCCGGTGGTGGTAATGAACATTTTGTCGCATGCGCCGCAGGGCACTACCTTGGTATCGCCGGTCACAATCAGAACTCCCGCCTCTTTTGCGGCTTTTGCCATGTCAGCTGTCACGCGTTCAAGCAGTTCAAGGGACAGGCCCTCTTCCAGAACAAAAGCGCAACTCAGGTACTGCGGGCGCGCGCCGAGCATGGACACGTCGTTCACCGTGCCGTGCACTGCCAGCGTACCGATGCTGCCGCCCGGAAAAAAGAGCGGCGTGACGGTATAGGAGTCCGTGCTCATGGCAATGGGCGGACGTATGTCTTCGAGAAAGGCCGCATCGTCCATGCGGCCCAGCAGGGGATTGTCGAAATGCCGGAAAAAGCACTCGGCGACGAGCCGCCGGGAGGCGCGCCCCCCGCTGCCCGTGTCCAGCAACAGGCTGTTTTTCATTGATACTCCGCATAGTTGTACCAGGCGGCGCAGCTGCCTTCTGTGGAAACCATGCAGGGTCCCACCGGCGAGGCCGGGACGCATTTTTTGCCGAAGAGCGGACATGCCGGCGGGCTGATACGCCCCCTCAGCACATCCCCGCATCGACAGCCCATGGGGGACGGGCATTTCGCCGGGGTAAGGCTGAAACGTTCCACCGCGTCCATATCGGCGTACTCCGGCCGCAAGGCAAGGCCGCTTTTTGGGATAGCCCCCATGCCGCGCCACAGGGCGTCGGCGGGCATAAAAACCTGCTCCGTCAGGGCGCGCGCCTTGGGGTTGCCCGCGTCGTTCACGGCGCGGGGGTACGCGTTGCGCACCGCCGGGGCATTGTCCCGCAACTGTTCGGCCATGAGGCAGAGGGCCAGCAGAATGTCCGCCGGTTCAAAACCGCTTACCACGCCGGGAACGCGGAACTGCCCCGCCAGAAACGAGTAGGGGGCAAGGCCGATGACCGTGGATACGTGCCCGGGCAGCAAAAAGGCGTCAATTTTTGTCTTGCCGTTCCGGACGTCGTCCAGCAGGGCGCGCAGGGCGGGCGGCACGCGTTTGTGCAGGGAAAGCACGCAGAAATTGCCGATTTTTTCCTGGCGGGCCGTCAGCAGGGTGGCGGCCACAGCCGGGGCCGTGGTTTCAAAGCCCACGCCGGGGAAGGCAACCACGGCGTTCGGATTTTTTTGGGCCAGGGTCAATGCCTCCAGGGGCGAATAGACGACTTCCACGCGTGAGCCTCCGGCTCTGGCGTGTTTGAGACTCTGGCCGTCAGGTCCGGGCACGCGCAGCATATCCCCGAATGTGACCAGAATGACCTTTTCCCTGCCCGCCAAATCCAGCATCATGGAGATTTCCGCGTCGTGCGTGACGCAAACAGGACAGCCCGGGCCTGAAAGATGGGTGACGGAGGCGGGCAGCAACGAGGTCAGGCCGCTTTGAAAAAGGGCTACTGTGTGCGTGCCGCACACTTCCATAAAACGCAGGCGACGCCCGTCGAGAGCGCGTTCAAGGCGGGCGAGAAGCGCGCGGCAGAGGCGCGGGTCCTGAAATGCCGATTCGGTAAGCATGTTCCCGGCGTCACGAGTATAAATTGGCGGCGTACCAGTCGCCGGCGAGGCGCAGGCCTTGACGGACGTCATAGTGCGGTTCATAACCGAGCAGGCTTTTGGCGCGGCTTATGTCCGCCAGGGAATGGCGCACGTCTCCCGCCCGGAAGTCCCGGTGCACGGCGACGGCCCTGGCGGCCCCCGGCAGATGGCGCGACACTTCTTCACGTATCAGCGCAAAAAGTTCGTTGAGCGTTGTGCGTTGCCCGAAGGCCACATTGTATATTTTGTCCCTGGCATCGTCCCGGGCCAGAGAAGCAAGCAGATTGGCCTGCACCACATTGTCTATATAGCAGAAATCGCGGCTGGTTTCCCCGTCGCCGTTCACATAGACGGTTTCTCCCCTGATGAGGCTGGCAAACCACTGCGGGATAACGGCGGCATAGGCTCCGTAAGGATCCTGCCGTTGTCCGAAGACATTGAAATAGCGCAGGCCGATGCCGGTAAAGCCGTAACAGCGGGCAAAAACCCCGGCGTACAGTTCGTCCACGTACTTGGTAACCGCATAGGGGGAAAGTGGGCTGCCGATTTTGTCTTCCACCTTGGGCAGTTCCGGCGAATCGCCGTATGTGGAGGAGGACGCCGCGTAGACAAAACTCTTCACGCCCGCGTCGCGCGCGGCCACCAGCATATTGACGAAGCCCGTGATGTTGCAGCCGTTGGAGAGGACGGGGTCATCAATGGAGCGCGGCACGGAACCAAGCGCCGCCTCGTGCAGCACGTGATCCATGCCGGCGCAGACCTCACGGCAGGTTTCCAAGTCCCGTATATCGCCCTCCACAAAGGTAAAGCGTTTCCAGGCGTCAGAACCCACAATGGCTTCAACCATGTCGAGATTTTTCCGGTAGCCGGTAAGAAAATTGTCCAGCCCGACGACCGTCTGTCCCAGCTTCAGGAGATGCTCCAGCAGATTGGAGCCGATAAATCCCGCCACGCCGGTGACAAGCCAGCGGGAGGGATCGGCCTGTATGGCCTTGCACAGGTTGGAATACGCATTCATCGGGCTGTCCTGGCTTGCGTTCCGCCCCGGGCTCCACACGGGGAAACCGAACTGCGCGGAGCGGTCAGGGGAACAATTAAAATATATACACGCATTCCGGCCCTCTTGCAAGGAAAGGTTTTATTCGGTCAGGGTCATCCTGCGCTCCTCAGCTTTATAACGCAACATGGTGTAAAATCAGCACATTATGGTAACTGGCTCTATTTTACAACTATCTGAATTTTCGAGGGAAATGAGAGAACAGACCGACTCTGGAAAAGCGCGGCGGGTGGCGGGAACTGCTCGGAATTTTCCGCCAGGCCCGTCCCGGAGGCGCATTTTCCGCGCCGCTTTTCGTCAGGCGGGGGAGTTCCCCTCCGGCAGCAGGGCCAGAAGCTCGCGTATGTTGCGCGCTGTGGTGGCCACCTGATTTTTTTCGTTGTCCGTCAATTCGAGTTCAATGACGCTCTCCGCCCCTTCCGCGCCCAATCGGGCCGGAACGCACATGTAGATGCCGTTTACGCCGTATTGTCCGGTCAGGTATACGGAACAGGGATAGGTGGCGTGCGAGCCGTCCAGGATGGCTTCGGTCATTTTCGCTATCGCGATGCCGGGCGCGTAGTAGGCCGAATAGCCCAGCAGATCGACTACCTCGCCTCCGCCGTGGGCCGTGCGGTAGCGTATTTCCGCAAGCTTTTCGGGGTTGAGCAGCTTGGTGACGGGCACGCCGCCCACGGTGGCTAGGCGGGTCAGCACGGCCATGGAGTCGCCGTGCTCCCCGAGCACCAGGCCTTCCACGGTATGCGGGGCCGTGCCCGTGGCTTCGGCTATATAATAGCGCAAACGGGAGGAATCAAGCAGGCCCGACATGCCCACGACGCGATGATGCGGCAGGCCGCTGGCCTTCCAGGCCACATAGCACATGACGTCCAAGGGATTGGTGACGATGATGAGCGTCGCATCGGGGGAATGCTCCACCACCGCGCTGGTCACGTCCTTCACGATGGAAGCGTTGGAATTCAGGAGGTCGCTGCGGGTCATTCCCGGCCGCCGGGCTCGCCCGGCCGTGATGATCACCACGTTTGAGCCGGCCGTGTCCGCATAGTCGGCCGTGCCCTTGACGGGGAAACGATGCTTGTGCAGGGCGGCCGCCTGGGCCAGGTCCAGAGCCTTGCCCCTGGCGACGTTCTCCACGGCGTCGAGCAGCACCACGGAGCCGAGGTTTTTGAACAGGCAGCACTGGGCCGCGGTGGCGCCCACATTGCCGGCGCCAATGATAGAGATTTTGTTTGGCATGATTTTCTCCCGGATATGGTATCGTAAAAAGTGATCTTAGCATATAGATATTTTTTTCACAAGCGTCTCCGCCCTTCCGCCCAAGGCCGACGCATATAATGGAGATCAGGGCCGACGCATATATGGTCCCGCCCGTGAGTCAAGGGAAAATGGATAAAGGAAATTAGTTCGGATGCTCGCATATATACGGCGTCAGCCTTAAATGGCAGCGCCCTGATGGTTTA
>JAISOT010000052.1 GCA_031275465.1 Desulfovibrio sp. | reverse complement strand
CTTGCGCCAACGCTTCCGCCAGGGAAAATATGGATCGGGCGCGCGCCCCGGTTATGCCCAGTGGTCCCAGTCGATCTTCAACAGGCGGCGTCAGGCCGCAAACGGTTTCCGGCGGGGGAAAGGTGTGAGTGAGTTCCTGGAACGGCGTGGCAATGCGTTCCCCGAATACGGAGGCAAATCGCATGACCAGCGTGCGTGCCGCTTTCACGGTTATCCGTTGTCCCAATACGGCGCGTATCGCCGTTTCAAAGGGGTCGAAACTCCCCGGCAGCCGGATGCCCGGTACGCACAACCCTTCGGCAAGACTGTTCATTGCGGCAAGTTTTTCAAAAATTTCCTGCGGGTTGCAATTCACATCAAAGAATGACCGGACTCCGGACAACACCTTTGACAACACAGGCAAGAGCGCGGGGGAAAGCGTGACGGCGAGAGAATTTTTTTGGGGGGCATCGAGTACGGATATCCAGCCCCGGTGCGTTTTGTTCCCGCTCCGCACGGTTACCGTGCGTCTGTATCTGCCCCCGGCCACGCTTTCGATGCCGGGAATGGCCCTGCCCGCGAGAAACGACAAAAGCGTTTCCCATTCATACGGTGGACGATACCCGAGGAACAAGGTGATCCCTTCCTGAGTTCCTGCCTGCTGTCGAGCGTCGGGTTTCCGCAGATTTCGCGGCGCAAGTTTGTAGCGGGCTTTGAAGAGATCGTTGAATCTGCGGACGCTGCCGAACCCGGAGGCCATCGCCACCTCTGTGACAGGGAGATCCGTGTCGGTCAGCAGGCTTTTGGCCAGCAGCAGTTTGCAGGTTTGCAGGTATTGCACGGGAGAAACCCCGTATTCAGCGGCAAAAGCACGGCGGAGATGCCGGTCCGTTATGCCGAACATGTCCGCCAGTTCACACAGACTGCTGTCGGCCAGATTGCCTTCTTCGATAGCCAGCGCGACCTTGCGGGCTATCCGGGGCACGGAATCCATCAGGGAATTGCCGGGGGCCAGTTCAGGACGGCATTTCAGGCAAGGCCTGAACCCCGCGGATTCCGCTGAAGCCGCGCTGACGTGGAAGGAACAGTTCTCTGCCCTGGGCATTTTTGCGCGGCAAATCGGGCGGCAGTATATTCCTGTGGAAGAGACGCCCACAAAAAAGCGGCCGTCAAAACGAGCGTCCTTCGCCTTAAACGCCGCATAGAGGCCGTTGTTGTCATTTGCCGGCATTTTTTTCATCTCCGTATCTTTGTTCGGCCTACTATATATCACACATTTTGAAAAACCGGCTGTTTTCGGACTTGTTCATCGTGTTTCCTCCGGACAGCGCGCATAACTTGCGCTTGCCCTTCGCTACGGACGGCCGTTTGAGCTGGCGACAGAACAATTTCAGGGCGAAATCGTTTCAGAGGGGGAAAACGGCTTTTTGGGCGATGACGAGACTGATGAGGATGCACAGTATCGCCGTTGCCTTTTTCAGCGCTTCAAGGGAAAGTTTGTGGGCAATCCTCACGCCGAGCGCCACCCCGACTATTTCAAAAGCTGTTGTCCACCACATGATGGAAAAGACAATAAAGCCGTTTTCGAGATTGCTCGCGGAGCCGGACAGCGATACGGCCGACTGCAGGATCTGCGCCGTGGCGATGACCGGCAGAGTGGCATAGCCGCAGAGAAACATGAGCGGGGTGGAGAGGATACCCCCTCCCGCGCCGGTCATGCCGCAAAGAAACCCTGTCAGCATGCCTGTGCCGAAAAGGAGCGCCGCATTTCCCTTCTTGCCGAGGCGGGAGGCCAGGCTGGTTCCTCTCGGGGGAAACAGGGAGTAAAGGCTTGAGAGCATGATGATGGCGGCAAGAAGCATGTTCAGAGGCCGGGCCGATACCTGCGCGCCGGCATACGCTCCCGCGTACCCGCTGATCAGGCTTCCCGCGAGGAAAGGCAGGGTTATTCCCCATTGAAAGCTGCCATGCCGCTGGAACAGCCAGGTGGAACACACCCCCACGAAGAAAAAACTGCCGAGAGCCGTGGCCATGGCCTGATGCGTTTCGAGGTCGCCGAAGAACATCAGGGCCGGAATCAGCAAAACGCCCCCGACGCCCGCCGCGCCGATAAGAAAGCCGACGGCAATGGAATAAAGAGCCAGCAGCAGCATCAAAAAACACCAATCCCGGTTCGCCCGGGGCCGGCCGCCGGATTGGCGGCCGCCTGTCCCGCTGTCAGACAATTCTGAAATTGTCCACCAAAACGCATCTTCTGATGCGCACAAAACTGCGCGCTGAGGTCACCCCCTCTCCGGTGGGGGTTGAAATGGTCATGGAAGTCCACCCTTCTCCGCCGACGCCCAGCGCCGCGATATGGGGGCCGTTCTTGACGAAGAGGCTGGTGTTCATCCGCAGGGCCATATTGTGCATGTTTTCGATATTGCGCGAATGTATGCCCGCCGTATGGCACAGGCCGCGCTCCAGAAGAAAGGCCCAGTCAATGGCCTCATCAATGTTTTTCGCCCGCAGCAGCGGAATGACGGGCATCATCTGTTCTGTCCGCGCAAAGACGTGGTCAATGTCGCGCCCCGCGTCCACCAGAAGCAGGCGGCAATTCTCCGGCACGCTGATGCCCGCTTCACGGGCTATGAATGCCGCGTCGCGCCCCACCCACTTCGGATTGGCGGAAACCTCGGGGCCGGGATAACCGCGCAGCGCGAAACGGGCGATCACGTCGGCCTGTTCCAAGGAAATCTCCGCGGCTCCGAGAGCTTTCATTTCGTTTTTCAATTGGTCCGCGATGGAGTCAACGGCGATGATCTCTTTTTCATCGGCGCAGATGATGTTGTTGTCAAAGGAGGCGCCGGCGTAGATGCCGCGCGCCGCGCGTCTGATGTCCGCGCTTTCATCAACCACCACGGGCGGATTGCCGGCCCCGGCGGCGATAAGCCGCATGGCGGCGTGCTTGCGGGCCGCCTCCACGACGGCCTCTCCTCCGGTGACCACCAGCAGCTTCACGTCTTTGTGCGCGAAAAGACGTTGCGCTATCTCAATGGATGGCTCCCGCACGGCGCAGAGAAGATCCGCAATCCCGGTCGATTCGAGGATCGCCTTGTTCAGCAGCTGGATCGCAGTCTGCGAAGTTTTTTTCGCGCCGGGATGCGGCGCGAAAACCACGGCGTTGCCCGCGGCTATCATGCTGATGCCGTTGTTGATGACAGTCGCGGCCGGGTTGGTCGAAGGCGTGACGGAAGCGATGACCCCCCAGGGCGCGTTCTCTTCCAGAGCCAGTCCGGCGTCGCCTGAAAGAGCCCGCGGCACAAGAACTTCCGCTCCGGGCGTGTGTTCGGCCTGCAGAATGTTTTTGGCGACCTTGTCCGCGACGCGGCCCATGCCGGTTTCCTGCACCGCCAATTCCGCCAGCATGCGCGCGTGCTCCACGCCGGCCCTGCGTATCGCGGAAATCACCCTGTTCCGCAGAGCCAGGGATGGGATTTTTTTACAGGCCCCGGAGGCGGCGGAAAGGGCGTCGTCCAGCGATTCGAACAGACCGAAGTCTCCGCCGCGGCCCTGCGGGACGCCGGCTGCTCCCAGGCGTTTCAGCACCTCCGCCACGATCCGTTCCATATCATGCTCAGGCAGATTCATAAATGTCCTCAGGTTTTCCGGTACAGATTACCGGCGCTGGAAGAAACGCTGTCCACAATGCCGACCACGGCGAGATCCAGCGGCGCGTCCCTGTCGATGGCGCAACGGGCCGAACTGCCCCGCACCGTGAGTACCCATTCCCCTTCGCCGGCTCCGACCGGATCCGCCGCCACATGGCAATCGCCGTACGGTTCGCCTTTTTCGTTTACGAATTGCACCAGCAGGAGTGAATTACTGGGCAGACCGGGCGCCCGCGCAGTGGCCACCACCTGTCCGACAACCTTGGCAAGCTCCATAGAACCTCCTGAATATGCGCAGTCCCGGCTCCGCGCGCCGCGAAACGCCTTCCGCGGTTCTTGTCGCCGCCCGTTCGCGGGACGCGGCGCGCCCAGAACGCGCGCGTCATTGGACCTTTCCGGCCTTGTCCTGTTCCGGTTTCAACCGGCATTGCGCTCACTTGCGCTGCAGCGGAAATACTCCCTCCAGATCGGAGTGGGGGCGCGGAATCACATGCACGGAAACAAGCTCGCCGCCCATGCGCTGCACGGCGCTCACGCCGGCATCCGTCGCCGCCTTGCAGGCGGCCACATCCCCCCTGACGATGGCCGTCACAAAGCCGCCGCCGATCTGTTCATAGGCGATGAGGGTGACTCTCGCCGCCTTCACCATGGCATCCGCCGCCTCAATCAAAGCCACAAGACCTTTGGTTTCAATCATGCCAAGCGCGTCCATTTTTCATCTCCTCCAAATCAGTTACTGTTTTCCGGACGGTCGCCCGTCCGCCTTCAGGGCGCAGCGGTCCGCATCCGCAGCCTCTCCGCTTTTCCCAAGTTCCAGCGCCAAACCGACAAGCGCCACCTTGTACACATCGTCCGCGTCGCAGCCTCTGGACAGATCATGCCAGCCCCCGTCAAGCCCCTGCAGAAGCGGTCCGAGAGCCGTATAGCCTCCCAGACGCTGGGCGACCTTGTAGGCGATATTTCCCGCTTCCAGCGAAGGGAAGATAAACACGTTGGCCTTTCCGCCCAGCGGGCTGTCCGGCATCTTCCTGCGGGCCACTTCCGCGTCCACGGCGGCGTCAAACTGTATTTCGCCGTCCACGAGCAAATCCGGCGCCCGCTTGCGGACGAGCCTGAAAGCTTCGCGCACATGGTCAGCGCGAGGGTGTCCGGCGCTGCCTTTTGTGGAGAACGAAAGGAGAGCGACGCGCGGTTCTTCCCCAAGCATGCGCCTGTATTGCCGCGCTGAGGAAACGCTGATATCCGCGAGCTGTTCCACGGTAGGCTCGGGGATTACCCCGACGTCGGCGAAAATAAAGCAGTTTCTGCCGTCCGGGGAAAGCATGAAGAAGAAGCCTGAAACCGTGCGCGTGTCCGGAGCCGTTCCCAAAATGCGCAGTCCCGCCCGCATTACGTCCGGCGTGGAAGACAGGTTTCCGGCAATGCCGGCAACGGCCTCCCCCCGTTTCACTATCAGGCAGGCCGCTGCCAGAGGGCAGCGCGCCGCTTCTTCCGCCTCGGCCATGCTCATGTTTTTTCCCCGTTCGGCCATGACGCGGGCGTAGTCCTCCGCGTTGCGCGCCAGCAGTTGCGGGGCGGAGGGGTCCGCGACATCCAGAAATTCTCCCCGCCGCGCCTCCTTGTTCAAAAGTTCGAGCAGAATCCGCGGCCTTCCAAGCACAAGCGGACGGGCCAGCCCGTCGCGGCGCAGTCCGAGGGCGGCGTGTATTACGCGCTGATCCTCCCCGTCGGGGAAGACCACAACGGAATTTTTTCCCCCGCATATCGTCTTGCTGCGCTCAATAATATGCATTGCCGCGCTCCGGGCGCTTGCCGGCAGGGAGACGACGTGTTCCATCTTATTTCAAAAATGCCGTGTCCGGCAGCCTGTCGCCGTTTTCGGCCAGACGGGTGAGCAGCATGAGCACATACACGGCGCTGGAAAGCCTGTTCAGCGATTCCTGTATGTCATTGCGGCAGAGAGCGGCTCTCGCGACAGCCAGTTCAGTTTCGCGCGCCAGGGTACGCAGGCGGTTCAAAAAGGCCATGTTTACACCCAGCGCCGCGTCGGGCGTCAGATGGTCCATCCCCAGATACCGGCGGGGGTTGCGCGAGACGGCGCGCACTGTTTCCGGGTTCATGCCGGCCATGTTTTGCGGCGGCAATATGCTGCCGGAAATCTCGGCCGCCAGGGTCTGGAAAACCCATTCCTTGAGATCGGCGAGACAGATCTTGAGCAGGTCCGGAAGTTTCGCCTTCGGATCAAACAGCGTTTGCGCCAGCACGATCTCGGCCATGAGGCTGTCCAATTTGCCCCGCGCCTCAATGCGCGGATGGGTTTTCGCCACCATGCTCGCGGCGTCAAGATGGGTCAGGCCCGCTCCCGTCCGTTCCGCGCCGGGCGGGATACTGCCCGCTTCTTCTCCGCATTGCGGTTCCGCGTCTTCCGCGACCACCCGCAGTCGCTGCCCGCGGATGTATTCTTTGGCTGAAGGAGTCAGTTTCTCCGATGCGGAAAGGACAAGTTCTCCGCCTTCCGCAATGGAACGTTGCCGTATGTCGTCTTCCGTCAAAAAAATCATGCATACTCCCATTCGGCAGTCCGTACCGCGCGCTATTTTTTCGCTTTCAGGGTTTCCGCGCCGCTCGCCGGGCGCGAATTCCGCGGGCGGCGTGAGCGCTTTTTCCAGGGGATGCCCGGCGCAAAGGGTGATCTGCCCCGGCACTATTGCGGTTCCCGGTCTGGAAGAAGCGGCGTCAGGAACCGGTAATGACGACGTCTGAAAACAGGGGGCCGCCTGCTTCATATTGTTTTCCCGCGGCGGGGTTTCAGCGAAAACCAGGCGGATGCCCGATTCGCGGGCGTCGTCTCTGGCCAGCGGGGTGAGAAGCGCCCCGGAAGGCACCGGTATCTCGCCCCGCCCCTCCTTGCGGGCGGCCCGCACATCATCCGCTGTGATCACGCGTCTGGCTGCCATGACAAATGCCCTCTCAAATCACCTGCTCAAAAAAAGCTTCCGCCGGGCGGGGAATAACCACTTTCGCCACCAGCAGGCCGGCTTCCTCCGCCTGCCGCGCGCCTGCCTCCACAGCCGCCTGCACGGCCGCCACGTCGCCGCCGAACAGGGCGTAGCCCTTGCCGCCGATCCCCAGAGCCACGCGCACGTCCAGAATTCGCACTTCCGCCGCCTTTACCGCGGCGTCCGAGGCCGCGATGATTGAGGCGGCCGAATACGTTTCAAGTATTCCCAAGGCTTCGCGTTCAGAGGTCTGCCCTGTGCCGCAAAGCGCGGCAATCACATCGGGATGGATATTGGGCAGAAGAAACCAGTCCGCCACAAGCGGGGAAACAGAAGACCTGCCCGCCTCCAGGGAGGCGGAAACGGCGGCCACGTCGCCGGTGACGCAGGCCAGGTACTTGCCCGGACAGACCGTCCTGAACCAGACGGGAAACACTTCGGCGGCTTTGATCATGCGATCCGCCGCTTCCATTCCCGCGGCGATGCTTGTGAATTCCAGCATCCCCACAGCCGCGAAACGCTCACGCATATTCTTCGCTCCGTATGGTCACCGCATCGTCCACGGAGACGACCACGCCGTTGATGCCGGCATGCGCGCGCGCGCCCAGAGACTTCTCCGGGATCTCCCCTATGCACTCGCCCGAGCGCACTTTCTGCCCGGGCAGAACCAGGGGAAGCGCCGGTGCGCCGATGTGACGCCCCAGGGGCACGCGTATCACATCGGGTTTCAGCGTGCCGAGATCGGGGGTTTCCAGACCCATGTAGCGCGAGACGCCGAGCCGGGACGCCAGCCGGGACAGGGGAATTTTACGGTATTCGCGGGGGCGCGTCTGTTCCTCCTTTGTCCCGCGCGGGCCGTCATAGAGGATTTTCGCGTTGTTCAAGGCCTGTTTTATCGCCTGGTTGACACGGCGCGGCGAGAGCCTCATGGGGCAGGCATAATGCTCGCACACGCCGCATCCGCTGCATAAATGCGCTTTCCTGCCGGCCTCGCTTTCCATTTCCGCGCCCGCTCCGAATACCCTCATCACCCTGTGCGTTTCAAAGGGCTGGCCTATCAGCATGCGCGGGCACAAATCGGAACAGAAGCGGCACTGGATGCAGGCGGCGGCCGCCCTGCGGCGCATGCGCTCCACATTCTGCGACGCGTTGAGATGCAGGCAATGCCCCCGCGGAAGCGCGATGAGACCTCCGTCGGTTTTGGCGACGTGCTCTTTTTTCAGCGTCGCCTCATTCTCCACCAGGCGTCCCATCATGGGGCCTCCCAGAATGAAAACAGGATCCGCCACCAGCGCTCCACCGGCCGCGGCGAGGCATTCGTCCATTGAAGTTCCCACAGGAACCCGCACTATCCCCGGCTGCCGCACCTCGCCCGTCACCGTCAGCGTTTTGTGCGTTACGGACGCGCCCCGCAAGGCGGCGTCCACAGAAACGAGCGTTCCCACGTTGGCGACCATGCACCCCGCCTGCAGAGGTATGCCCAGAGCCGGCACTGATCTGCCGGTCAGCTCGCGCACGAGGATCTGCTCATCCCCGGCGGGATAAAAATCCTCAAGCAGGGCCATTTCAAGGCCAAAGTCACCGCACGCCTCGCGGACTTGGGGAATCGCCCGGGTCTGCTTTTTCTTCAGGGCGAAAATGCCCCTGCCCGCCCCTGACGCGCGTTTCAATTCGGCCAGGGCGCCGGCCGCGGCCCGCGCGTCGCGTTCCATATGGTGCCTGTCCGTGTGCAGGAGAGGCTCGCACTCGCAGCCGTTGGCAATGACCGTATCCGCGGATCCGGCATATTTGACGTGGGCGGGAAAACCGGCTCCCCCCTCGCCGACGACGCCGGCGGCGCGTACCGCCTCTATGAACTGAACCCTGTCCATGCGCCGGTCATCTCGTTCGCCCGGAGGCCGGAATAAAGGGAAGATAGGGCAGGGGGAAGTTCTGCGGGAGCGGGGCGGGGTTCGGCTTCCTTCCGGAAACGGCGGGGACGAGGCCGAGGATGCGGCGGGCGTTATCGTACATGACCTTGCGGCGCACGTCGTCTTTCAGTTTGAGGTTATCGTAGATGCGTATGGCTTCTTCCTGTTCCACAAAGGGATGGGCGCTGGCGAACACGACCTTGTCCCCTATGAC
>JAISOT010000211.1 GCA_031275465.1 Desulfovibrio sp. | reverse complement strand
AATCTCTACCTGGAAAGAAAAGCATGCGCGTCAGACGTAAACGTGCCGGATGGGACGATGATTTTTTAGCCTCAGCCTTGGCCGCTGAGGTCAGTTGATTCATTCGATTGCCCTGGCGGGTTTTCCGCTTGACCGCTTCCGGCCGGTGCGCTTATTCCAAATTCAGACGGTTCTGGAATTGGAACAGGCGTCCCGGAAACCTGAAGGGGCAGCCCGCGGCGGATGCAAGAGCGTTTTTGCAAAGGGGGAGGCGTGAAAGCCACACTGCACTTCGGCATCAACATCTGGATGGAAACCGACAGGGGCGCGCTGCTGGGGCGGGGAAGAATGCGCCTGCTGGAGCTGGTTCAGGAAAAAGGCTCCCTCAAGCAGGCCGCCGCGGCCCTAGGCATGTCGTACCGGGCCGCCTGGGGCAAGATAAAGGAAAGCGAGACTGCCTGGGGCACGCCCTTGCTGGAAAAACAGGGGAGCAACCGCCAGGGTTTTCAATTGAGCAAAAAGGGCCTTGAACTGCTGACCGTCTACAGGGCATGGCTTGAGGACGTGAGGGGCTATGCCGAAAAAAAGGCCAGAGAATCTTTCAAGGGTTTTTTCGATGTTGAAACGTTGGAGGGGGAAAGCATGCCTCCGGAAAAATTTCATCATACCAGAAAGCGCCACCCCCGCAACTGAATCCGGAGAAAATACGGCGCCGCTCCCTGCGCGCCGACAAATCCCGGCGCGGACTGCCCGCCCGCTGCCGGCCCCGACATATTTTCAGAGCCGGCTAAATATTTACCCCCCAATGCCGATATTACCAGTGGCGGACTTCAAGGCCGGCGCTTTCCGGTCTGTCCGCGCCGGGCAAAAAATTCCTTGCACAATTTTTGCATGGGATATTGCAGCCGCCCTGCCGGCGGCCCGCGGCCCACAGCGCAGGCGAGCCGTGACGAACATTCGGAACCGGGGCGACAATTCTTTTCGGGGGCGTGTATGGCTACCACAATTTCAGGCTCAACGGCCATTTCCGGCCTTGGCGGCTCGGACACCAATTTTGACCTGGTTCTGCAGCAGCTCAAAGAGGTCGAATCCATACAGGTCAATCGCCTGGAAGCCTGGAAAAGCGACTGGAGTCTGCGCTATCAGGCTTTCGGGCAAATTATCGAACAGGTGCAGGCCGCCGGCAATGTGCTCGGCACTCTGAGCAACCGCAACAACTTTGTCACCAAAAATACGACTTCCAGCGATCAGAACGTGGTCACCGCCGTGGCCAACGCCTCGGCGCAGGACGTTCAGCACACCATTGCCGTGAGCCAGGTGGCAAGCAATGCCATCTGGGCCAACACGGGGCATGTGTTCAGCACCAAAACCGACATTATCACCTCAACGGGCGGAGACTTCACATACAATTACGCGGGCAAGGACTACACGGTGCATGTTCCCCAAAACACCACCCTGGAATCCTTCATGTACATGGTCAACAACGCGACGGGCAACCCCGGCGTGCAGGTGAGCCTCATCCAGACCGGTTCGGGCTATGTGTTCCAGATAGCCGGCAAGGACACGGGGGCCGCCAATGATCTCTATGTCTACAGCTGCCCCGGCCTTCTCGGCATGGACGCCTCAGGCGCGACCTCCGTATGGCAGAGCAATGCCGCTGTGGACCCGACAGCGGCAATCACCGATCCCACGGTCTACACCTATGACCTGGTGCTGGAAAACGGCGCCACACGCAGCTTCACCATCAGGGGCGATTCCACCAGGGAGCAACTGGCGTCCGCCATAAACGCGCAGATAAGCGGCTTCGGCTCGGCCGGCGTGGACGGAAGCGGCAATCTTGCGCTGGACGGCGTCAAATCCGTAACCCGGAAGGACGGGAGCGGCGCGTCCGCCCCCCAGGGCGCGTTGGTCAGAGCCGATACGGACCTGACTTTCGCAAACGGCCATTTGGGCGACGCGCTCAACAACGGCGATGTGTACAGCCTGACAAGAATTGACGGCACAATCGTCACCTTTGCCTATGACGGCGTCGCCAACGAGATCACGGCTGACGACGGCGTCAACCCGCCCGCCACTTATACCGCAACAACAAAGGCCGAACTGCTGGATGCCGTAAAAAATACAATGGGCGGCACGGCAAGCACTGACGCCAACGGCGATACAGTGCTGAGTCTTGTCAATGTTCAGGATTTTGCCCAGACCACGGGCAACGCCGGCATGAACGGCATCTCCGTCGCCACCGACGCCGAAACGAGCATCGACGCCGGCGCGTTTCATTACGACGTAGCGTCAGCGTCGTATCTCCTTGAGGCCCCGCCTGACCTCGTCTACAACATCACGCTGAACGACGGCACAACGCTGCAGACGACGCTGCCCAGCGGCTCCGACATGCGGGATGTCGTGGCGGGGATCAACGCCGCCGCGGGATCAAACATCGCCAGTCTGGTAAAGGCGGACGGCTCCGCCTGGAGCGGACCTGCGGACGGAGACGCCTTTCTCCGGGCTGAGGACGTCCTGGCGATTTCCGGCCCCGGCGTGCAGGGACAGGTGATCTCTTCCAGCAACTGGGGCATACAGCGCGCCGCCAACGCGGTTTACCGCGTGGACAACTGGCCCCTGGACATGGAGTCAGCCTCCAACAGCGTGAGCGATGTCATTGAGGGCGTTGTTTTCAACATTCAGGATGTGGGAACGGCCAGGCTGAGCGTGAGCACCGACATCACCTCGGTGGAGCAGTCCATCCAGACCTTTCTGGACGCGGTCAATTCCGTCCTGCTCACCGTGCGCGACCTGACCTCCTTTAAGGAGGACAAGGAGGTCACCTCCAACGATCCAAACGATATAGGCAAAAGCAATTACAGCGCCTCGCTGCTCACTTCGGAAAAAGGCGCGCTTTTGCAGGGCAATTACGGCGTGCAGCTTTTCAACAGCCGCTTCAAAAATCTGCTGATCACCGCGCCCGCCGGCTTCAAGAGCCAGCAGTCCGCCACGGACGTTCTTTCCGGCGATCTGGTGGCAAAACTCTCCGACATGGGCATCAAAATCTGCACGGATCAAAATGACTCCAATTACGGCCTGTTTGTGATCGCTCCCAACTCAACCATCGCGGAACTCACGGCGATGGACATGGAGCACTATAATGACATGATCAGCAACCATCTGCAGGACGTGGTGGATTTTTTCTGCACCAGCGGCTCAGGCGCCAGCACCAGCGCCGACTTTCGCTACGGCAGCCATATTGAGGGCATCACCAAAGCGGGCGTGTATGACGTCAAATACAGCGTCGACGCCAACGGCAACATAACCGGCGTGACTGTGGGCGGCGTGGAGGCGAAACGGGACACCAGCATGCCGGGGTACTATTTCAGCGTGGCCGAGGGGTCCGCCAGGGGCTTGTCCATAGTCATCGACGACCTCACCCCGGGCGACCACACAGGCCAGGTGCGCATCAAGGAGGGTATGGTCCAGACGGTGCAGAACTTCTTGAAAGCCGAACTGCAATTCACGGACGTAACTGTTAGTGCCGACAATGCCGACGCCATCGCCCTGAAGTCGGAAAACGGCGCCCTGATGGTGTTGCGCGACAATTATAAAAAAATTATGGAAAACATTGACAAAAAAATCGCACTGGAAGAAACGCGCCTGGCCATGTGGGAATCACGGCAGAAAAGAATCTTCGCCAACCTGGAAACCATGCTCAAACAGTACAACGAACAGCTGGCCACTCTGGAATCACAGCTCAGCCAGTTGGAAAGCGACTGACGCATGCCGGAGCAAAACCCTGCACTATACTGGGATTGCGGACGCGACAACAAAATACAAAGGAATGCACCATGAACAAAGCGGCGCAGGCATATTTCAACACCAAGGTCAGCACTACCGATCAGGGGCAGCTTTTGATCATGCTCTACGACGGCGCGCTCAATTATCTGCAGCAGGCCAGAGACAAAATGCTGGCAAAGGACTACGCGGGCAAGGGCATTCTGATATCCAAGGTCATTGATATCGTGAACGAGCTTTCCTCTTCCCTGAATATGGAACGCGGCGGCGATTTGGCCGTCAACCTGAACAACCTCTATATACTGTGCACGGCGCGCCTTTTGCAGGCAAACCTGAAAATGAATGTGGAATCGCTGGACAGCGTCTCCCAAATCCTCTCAGGCCTGCGCGCGGCCTACGCCCAGATACTGGAAACCCCCGAAGCCCGCAAGGCCGCCACGGACATAGGCAACCGCCTTCAGCCCGCGGCTTCCGGCAGCGCGGCCCAAACTTTCGCGCAGCCCCAGCCGAACGTGGCCCCCCGCGCCCAGGCCCACGCCGCCTACGGCAAAAACGCCCTCCGCCCGGCCCAGCAGCCGGGGGAGCCGCAACGCGCCAATATCCGGCAATTTGTGCCCGACAATACCGCCGGAACAAAAGGGTAACTCTGCCGGCAAGCGGATTCAGCCCGTTTATTCTTCAAGCCAGGAATCGTCTTCAAGAACCTTGTAGCTGCGCACTGTGATGTAATGCACGCCATCGCAGTCTTCATGCAGTCCGGTCACTTCCACCGGCACGCTGACCTCGTCATCCAGGTCAACGCCTACTCCGCGGGGCACAATGCGGTATTCCACATCGTCCTGCACAATGGCCACCCGCGCCTGACGGGCGTCCGTCAGGCGCGGGATCGCAACAACATAGCCTTTGACGTGTATCAGACCTGTGTTCATTGCGCGGTCTTTGCCTCTGAGCAGTTTTTCGTCCTATAGCCCCTTTTTTCAGAATTTGCAAGTATCCGCGGGACAGCGCGCAAACGCATTGAAATGCTGTCAGCAATGAGGGGGAAGTATGCCGAAATGCCCAAAGCGCCAGGCCGGGGCATCAGCGATTTACCCTACTTGTGCAGTTTTTCGGCGATCAATTCGCGGACAATGCTGTTCAGCCCCGGCAAATCAGGCTTGGAAACCTGTCTGTCGGCGCCGGCCCTGACGCCTTTGAGGCGCAAGGCCTCGGTAATCAGGGAAGAAAAGAGAATGACGGGCATATCCCTGGTGGCGGGGTTGGCCCGAATTTTCACGGTAAGTTCGTGGCCGTCCATTTCGGGCATTTCAATATCCGAAACCACCAGGTGTATCCTGTCGGTAACGGGCACCCCCTCGGCCTGAGCCTCATCCTGCGCTTGCAGCAACAAATCCCATGCCTCGCGCCCGCTTTTCGCCGTGGTCACCGTAAAGCCGGATTTTTCCAGCGAGGAACGCAAAATGGCGCGCAGGGAGCTTGAATCGTCCGCTACAAGCAGATTGAATTGCCCGGCGTCTTCCACCGGGGTGGAATCCACCTCAATCCTGGACATATCCAGGGAGCTGTCCATGCTGGCGAGAATTTTTTCCATATCCAGCACAAAAAGCACCCTGTCGTCAATGCGCAGAATGCCGGTGATGCTGTCGCGCGAATACGCCTGCACATACCTGTTGGGCGCTTCAATGCGATCCCAGGTCAGCCGATGGATGCTGCGCACGGCGGAAACCAGAAAAGCCGCCTGAACGCCGCTGAATTCCGTTACAATAACCTTGGCGTTCTCCGTGCCGGCCATATTCTTGTCGAGCCAGGCCGCCAGATCCAGAATGGGCAACACCTTGCCCCGCAGACTGAATGCGCCCAGCACCGAGGGATCGTGCTTGCTCGGCACGTTGGTTACTTCCGGCAGGCGGATGATTTCCAGCACCTTGGCGACGTTTATGCCGTAATGCCCGCTGTAGACGCTACCGTCCGGCCGGGTTTCATCAATGAGAAACTCAATGATTTCAAGCTGGTTGTCAACCTGTTTGTGTTGCGTCATTGCGACCCCCATAAAGCCGTCTCAAAACTACATCGGCGCGGCCGGCTATTTCTTAAGACGCGGCCCGGAAATTTTGCGCGGCGACTCAAGGCGGGGGCAGAAGGCGGACATATCGCATTCCCGGCAGCGGGGTCCGCGGGCACGGCAGACATCGCGCCCGAAAAGAACCATGCTGTGGTTGATGTTGCCCCATTCCTCACGCGGAAAAAGCTCCATCAGATCTTTTTCCACGGCGTTGGGCTGCGTCTCCTCCGTCAGACCCAGACGATAGGCGATGCGCTTGACGTGGGTGTCCACAGCGAGCCCCTCGTTGATGCCGAACGCGCCGAAAAGAACGACATTGGCCGTCTTGCGGGCAACACCCGGCAGGCTGAGAAGATCTTCAAGACCCCGGGGCACGGAGCCGGCAAAAACGTCACGCAGGCGCGCGGCCGCGCCAATGAGGTTTTTGGCTTTGTTGCGGTAAAAACCGGTAGGACGTATAACAGCCTCAAGATCCGCCCGGTCGGCCCCGGCTAAAGCCTCCGGGCCGGGCCAGCGCGCAAAGAGCGCGGGAGTTACGGTATTGACGCGCGCGTCCGTGCATTGGGCCGCAAGCACGGTGGCGACCAGCAACTCCCAGGCGTTTCCGGCGACAAGCTGGGTAGCAGGAGTGGGGTAACGCGCCCTGAGGGCGGCGAGGGTTTTTACGGCCCGCGCGCGGCGCCCTGCATGGAGAGAACTCATGGAACATCCTTGTGTTGCCAAACGGGACAAAGCGGGGTACAATCGCAACGGTGCGGGCAACCTAAAACCCGCACGCGCCGTCACGCAAGTATAAAAATAAAACCGCGTCAAAGGCAAGCCGCTGCTCATGCCCCACGAACCACGGATCATAACGCTTTTCAGCGGCGGAATGGACAGCGCCACGGCCCTGTTCCTCTGCCTTGAGGAATACGGCCGGGAAAAGGTTCTGGCCCTCAGCTTTCGCTACCCTTCCAAGCATAACGCCCACGAACTCAGGGCCGCACGGAACATTCTGAAATACCTCGGCCCGCGCGCGCCGGCGCACCGCATCATTGACATGACCTCGTGCTTTGAAGGATCAAAAAGCCATCTTCTGCGCGGCGGCGGTGAAATACCCGAAGGACACTATGCGGCGGACACTATGAAATTGACGGTTGTGCCGGGCAGAAACCTCATTTTTCTGTCCGTCGCTGCCGCTCTGGCGGAATCTCTGGGCGCGGAAAAAATTTGCATCGCCGCGCATCACGGGGACAGCCATATTTATCCCGACTGCCGCCAACCCTTTCTCCGCGCGGCGGACGAAGCCATTGCCCTGAGCGCGGAAGGACGCGTCCGCCTTGCCGCCCCCTTCGCGGGCATGGGCAAGAACGAAATCGCGGTCCAGGGCAAACGCCTGGGCGTGCCCTTTGCCCTCACGCGCAGCTGCTACAAAAACCAGCAAAGACCCTGCGGCAAATGCGGCACCTGCACTGAACGCAGGGAGGCGCTTGCCGCCATCGGCATTGTGGAGTGACAGGCCGGCGGTTCAATTTTTTGCCTGGCATCTCCCAATAATTTCAGAAAACGCGGCGGGAAGTAAAAAAAATTTGACGAAACCGTTTGGTGAAATAACAATTTGTCTAATAAAATAAAATTATTATCAACATATCCAGCTTGGCATAAAATATGCTATATAAAGAGTACCTTCCTTTCTTTTGCTGATAGCCTCCTTCATTAAAGCGGTCTGGTTCCCCCATCCAGGCCGCTTTTTTACAGGTTGCACACATGGAACACGCATATTTCCTGGATTCGGAATACCCCCAGACCCCGCCGGAAAGGGCCGCCTTTCACATCATCCCCGTTCCTCTGGAACGCAGCGTCTCTTACGGCCGCGGCGCCGCCAAAGGCCCGGCGGCCCTGCTTCTGGCTTCCCGCCAGCTGGAAGCCGCGGAAAACGGCCTCGCGCCCGGCGAGTCAGGTTTTTATACCGCCCCCTTTGTGCGTTGCGAGGGCGGCGCTGAGGCTGTCCTCGCCCGGGTGGAAAACATGGTGGCGCACGCTGTTGACTGCCGCGCCTGCCCCGTACTGCTTGGGGGTGAGCATACGGTGAGCCTCGGCGCCTTGCGCTCCCTTGCCCGCGGGGGGGAGATAGGCATTGTGCAGATTGACGCCCACGCGGATTTGCGTCCCGAATATGGGGGGGATCCCTTTTCCCATGCCTGCGTCATGTACCGCGCCGTAAACGATCTCAAGCTGCCCCTGGCCCAGTTCGCGGTGCGGGAAATCAGCCGGGAGGAGACGGCCCTTCGCCGAAGGCTGCAAATATGCCATTACGACGCCGCCGCCCTGGCGCGCGACGGTTTGCCGCCTGATCCCCTTCCGCTGGATTTCCCCCGACGCGTCTACATAAGTTTTGATCTGGACGGCCTTGACCCCTCCCTCATGCCTGCCACGGGCACCCCTTCTCCAGGGGGGCTTTTCTGGCACGACGCCGTGGAATTGCTGAGACGCTGCGCGCTCGGCCGGGAAATAGCCGGCTTTGACGTGGTGGAACTCGCGCCTGTGCCAAGCCTGCGCCATGCCGACTTTACGGCCGCGAAACTTGCGCATGTGCTCATGACGCTGGCCCTGCGCCCGGCGGCATAAAACCTTTTTTGTCATGGCGCGCTCACAAGGGTAACGGACGGCTCAAGCCGGGAAACAAGGGCGGCAAGATCCGCCAGCGGAGCGTCGGGCGACGGCCGGGCGGATCAATGCCGGCAATGCCGAGAGCCTTGCGCACATGCTCCGCCTTGAGCGCGTAGTTGACGTTTTGCGGCGTCGCGTTGAAATGTTTCCGCGAGAGATCTTCGTCCAGAGAACGGCTGACCAGCCCGATCACCTCGCCCCTGACGTTGCACAGCGGCCCGCCGGAATTGCCCGGCTGCACGGGCGCGTCGATCTGCACGTAACGGGCGTCGCCGCGAACGCCGCTCAGCGCGTTGATCCGGCCGAAAGCGGCTTTCTGTTCTCTGCCCAGCAGCTCCGGCATGGGATAGCCGAGCAGGAATATCCGCTCTCCTTTTCTCTCCGCGAAGTTCCATGCCAGCGGCGCGGGAACGGTTTTGGCGTCCACCCTGAACACGGCGACGTCGTCGGCAGCGTCCGCGTACACAAGGCGGGCCGGCAGCCCGGCCGCGCGGACGCCTTCCGCCCGCCGCACCACATGCCAGGTTGTCACCAGCACGCCGTCGCCGGTGACGAAAAACCCCGTGCCGCTGGTTTTGTGCTTCCGCGCGGCGCAGCCGGCGCAGAGCAGAGCGGCCAGGAGCAAGATCAGGGCCGGGCCGGGGCCTTGAGAACGTCTGAACATGGATTCTTCCTGCATTTGTCACCGCCGTCGCGGGCCGGGGCGCGTCTCCACAAGCCCGGAGGGGCCGTTCTGTCCGGAAGAGGGGCTTGCGGCCCCTCCTCCGGACTGTCGTGCTTCAACTTCAGAACTCGTAGCGGAACGTGCCGAACACCCCGTGGGATGTCGTGTGTTTCGAGAGCTGGATGTTGTAGTTCAGGCCGAAGGAGACGTTCCGGCTGCCGAAGTCAAGGCCGATGCCG
>JAISOT010000048.1 GCA_031275465.1 Desulfovibrio sp. | reverse complement strand
CACGAACAACAAAATCAAAGTGTTGAAACGAATGGCCTACGGATACAGAGACATAGAGTTTTTCAAACTCAGAATCCTCGCCATTCACGAGGCAAAGTACGCTTTAACCGGATGAACCTTTTTACGAGGCGCCGGGCGGGCGTCCGTTGGAATGCCGTTTCCGTTACCAATCGTAATATTTCTTGACCGTCGACCAGGCGATTTTTTGCAGGAATGCGGCAACGTCCTTGTCCAGGCCGAAAGCATAGTCGATGCCCTCGGGAGATTTTTTAAACAGCGCGGCATACGCGGTGCATGCGCCGAGATATGTGCCCAGTTTGCTGGGATGCCGTTTGTCCGGCTCGTACAGGTTCAGATCAGGGCGCTCTTTTACGGATTCGGCAAAAGCCAGTCCGGCGGGAACAACCAGCATATTGTTTTCGTTGCCCGCCCGGGTGTACGCCTCGGCCAGTCCTTCAATCATGTCCGGCTTATCGGAATAGGCCCACGTCATGTACAGAACCGGCTCCGCGCCGTGCTTGCGGATGGTTTCCCCGTGTTTTCTGGCGTATTCAAAAAACACGGGACGCAGCTTTGGATGCACCGGGCATTGACTGCAATCCATCATCATGGCCGTGTCAAAGGGTTTACGTTTGGGGTCGTTGAACACCACCTCATTGTCGCCTACAAAGGAATACGAACCAACGCCGGCGGGATCGAAATAGGCTTCCACATTGTGCCAGGACAACCCTGAGCCGCCGATGGTGGCCGAGGTGCTGCGTATCTTCCGGGTTTTGTCCGCGGAGGTTATCAACCTGTTGAATACCGTATGCATGCTGTTGTTGTAATAAAAGAAGCTGTTCCCTATAAAGAGGACCGAAGAGGGATCGGCCACGTCAGGAGAAGTTTTCGCGGGTGTGGCCGCGGCCTCAGCCATGACGGGAATGGCGAGGGCAAAGACGAGAATCGCAACAAGCAGACATCCGCGGGGAGCCGTTTTTCCCATAACACACTCCTTAACTCAGAATGTTTTTTCAACAAGTTCCCGACGGATATCCGGAACAGCCCGGCCGTGTCAAATCCTTTTTGCAGGCAGACGGGCCGGTTTTCATCTTGACCATGAGCGCCCGATGGACGTAAATTTGTCCGCAGCCAAACGGCAGGAAGCCCAACAGACAAGGAGACCGGTATGGATATTTTCGAGGCCCTGTTTACGCGGCGCAGCATACGCAAGTACTTGCCAAAGCCCGTGAGCGACGAAGACATAACCATTCTGCTCAAGGCGGCCATGCTGGCGCCCAGCGCCCACAACAGCCGACCCTGGCACTTTGTGGTGGTGCGGGATGAAGCCACACGCAAGGCCCTTGCCGAGCGCCATCCCTACGCCAAAATGGCCGCCGGGGCGCCGGTTGTCATTGTGGTGTGCGCCAATCTGGACGAACAAAAGGAATCCGACTTCTGGGTGCAGGACTGCTCGGCGGCCACGCAAAATCTCATGCTGGCGGCGCGCGGCAAAAATCTGGGCAGCGTGTGGTGCGGGCTCTATCCCAAGGAGGACCGCGAAGGCGTTGTGCGCGAAATTCTGCATCTGCCGCCCAATGTCAGGGCGCTGAGCCTTGTCGTCATCGGACACGGCGATCAGCCGTTTTCCGAGGCAAATCGCTTCAATGCGGAAAAAATCCATTACGACCGCTGGTAATGAACATTCGCGACATCCGCGCCCTGTTGGCCGAAGACAAGACGACTGTCGGCACATGGCTGCAACTGCCTTCCACCGATGTGGCCGAAATTCTGGCGCGCGCCGGTTACGACTGGGTCGCGGCCGACATGGAGCACGCCTCCTTCAGCCGATCCCTCCTGCCGGACATCTTCCGGGCCATTGAAAACGGCGGAGCCGCGCCCTTCGCCCGCCTGCCGGAAGCCTCGAAAACGGCCGTCAAGGCCGCCCTTGAGGCCGGCGCGCAGGGGCTTATCTTTCCCATGATAGAAAGCCGCCGGCAACTTGACGCGGCCATTGATTTTGCGACCTATCCGGGCCAGGACGCATGGAGGGGCGAAGGGGAACGCGCCGGGGAATACCGCGGCGTGGGCTATTGCCGGGCCAACGCCTTCGGCAGGGATTTTGACGCCTATCTGAACGACCGCGCCCCGGATATCTTTCTCGTGGCCCAGATAGAGCACATCAGGGCCGTTGAAAATCTGGACGCCATTCTCTCCCACCCGCGTCTGGACGCCATCATGGTGGGGCCGTATGATCTGTCGGGCAGCATGGGCCTCACCGGCCGGTTCGAGCATCCTGACTTCCTTTCTGCCATGACGGCTGTCCGGGCGGCCTGCGGGCGCCGCGGGGTACGCATGGGCCTGCACATTGTGCATCCCGAACCTGGAGAGCTGGACAGACAGATCAAAAACGGCGCGCGCTTTGTCGCCTACGGCATAGACGCGATGTTTTTGTGGCTCGGCGCGGAGCGGCCCCGGCGGGGGAGACAAGCGTGAAGATAACCGTTTTCGGCGGTTCCGGCTTTCTGGGATCGCACATCTGCGACAAACTCTCGGACGCCGGACACCGCGTCGCCATTGTGGATTTGCGCCCTTCCCCGTGGCTCAGGCCGGACCAGACCATGATCACCGGTAACATTCTGGATGAAAATATCGTGCGGGAGGCCGTTGAACAGGCTGACATGGTCTTCAATTATGCCGGCATTGCCGACATAGGCGAGGCCAATGCCCGCCCTGTGGACACGGCGCGCATCAATGTGTTGGGCAACGTCATGCTGCTGGAGGCCTGCCGCAGGGCCTGTGTCCGGCGTTACGTCTTCGCGAGTTCCCTGTATGTGTACGGCAAGTCCGGCGGGTTTTACCGGTGCAGCAAACAGGCCTGCGAAATCTATATTGAAAATTATCAGGCCATGCACAATCTGCCCTACACCATCCTGCGCTACGGTTCCCTGTACGGGCCGCGCGCGGATTCGCGCAACGCCATCCACCGCTTCGTGCACGAGGCCCTGACAAGCGGAACCATCATCTACTACGGCGCGCCCACGGCCCTGCGCGAATACGTGCATGTGGACGACGCCGCCGCGGCCACGCTGACCATACTGGACAAGGAATTTGAAAACCAGAACATCATCATTTCCGGCAACCAGCCCATGCGCGTGGGGGATCTGTTCAGGATGATAGGCGAGATGCTCGGCAGGGAACTGTCCGTCAGCTATCAGGACGACCCCAACAGCGGGCATTACCAGATCACGCCGTATTCCTTCATGCCCAAAATAGGGCGCAAACTGATGCCCCCCCTCAGCGTTGATCTGGGACAGGGCATTTTGCGCGTGATGGAGGAGGAGCACAAGGCGATGCACCCGCAATTTCAGGCAGAGGGCGGATATCTTTTGCCCACGGACGATCGCTAGCCATAACGAGGTCTCGCACGTGAACATCATCGCTGTTATTCCGGCGCGCATGGGGTCAAGCCGTTATCCCGGCAAACCGCTGGCCCTGATACACAATGTGCCCATGGTGGGGCATGTGGCCTTTCGCGCGGCCATGAGCAAAACCCTCTCGGCCGCCTATGTGGCCACGTGTGATGAAATCATTGCAGCGTATTGCAAAAGCGCAGGTCTCGCCTGCGTCATGACCGGAGACGGGCATGTGCGCTGCACCACGCGAACTGCCGAAGCCCTGCTCAAGATTGAGGAGACGGGCGGCAAAAAGGCGGACATTGTGGTGATGGTGCAGGGAGACGAACCCATGGTGACCCCGGAGATGATTGACGCGGCCGTGGCCCCCATGCTTGAGGACGCTTCCGTCAACGTGGTCAACCTCATGGCCGAGATGGAAACCGTTGCGGAATTTGAAGACCCCAATGAAGTCAAGGTGGTGGTGGACCGCAACATGGACGCCCTCTATTTTTCGCGCGAACCCGTTCCTTCGCGCAAGAAGGGTTCGGACAGGGTGCCCATGCGCAAGCAGGTGTGCGTTATCCCCTTCCGACGCGACTATCTGCTGCGTTTCAATGAAATGGAGGAAAGCCCGCTGGAAATCTATGAGTCGGTGGACATGATGCGCATATTGGAATACGGCGAAAAAGTGCGCATGGTTCCCACATCCGCCCGTACCTTCAGCGTGGACACGCCGGAAGATCTCGCTCATGTGGCGCGCCTGATGGCAGGGGACAGCCTGCGCAGACGCTACACCCCAAAGCCATAGATCCGCGGCCGGCCTTTCCGCTGTAACCGACATAACACGGGCATACGCCGGAGAGCAGGGAGCACGTTTGCGAGGACCGTCGTTGCAAAACCGTATTGCGGCAATCCTGGAAGAACTCTGGCTCGCGTTTTTCGCATGGATACCGACACCTTTAGGGCTGTTTCTGCGCTTGGCGGCCTGGAAGCCCCTTTTCGCCGCGTGCGGCTTTGTGCGTTTCGCCACCGGCCTTACCCTCTCAGGCTGCCGCAATATGCGCCTTGCAGGCGGCGTGCGCCTGGGACGCGGAGCTTTTGTCACCGCCGGCAACGGCAGTCTGACCTTGGGCGAAAATGTTGCCGTTTCTCCCTGCGTGCACATCAACGCCGACGACGGGCATATCGAGATAGGCCCGTACACGGCCATAGGCCCGGGCACGGTGCTGCGCGCCGCGAATCACCGTTTTGACAGGCGGGATGAACCCATTATGTTTCAGGGGCATGTGCCGGGAAAAATCGTCGTTGAAGAGAATGTCTGGATAGGCGCGAACTGCGTGATAACGCCGGATGTGCGCATAGGGCGCGGCGCGGTTGTGGGCGCCGGGGCCGTTGTCACGCGCGATGTGCCTCCCTTTGCCGTCGTGGGGGGGGTGCCGGCGAAAATCATCAGACAGCGGGACAGCGCGCGGGGGACATCATGCCCGTACAATGCCTGATTTTTGACTGTGACGGGGTCATCCTTGACAGCGTGCCCGTAAAAACCCGCGCCTTTGCCCGCCTGGCGGAACCTTACGGGGATAGGGCCAGAGATCGTCTTGTCATGTATCACGCCGCGCACGGCGGAGTGAGCCGTTACAAAAAATTCGAGTGGTTTTTTCAGGAGATTCTGGGCCGGAGCATAACCCCGGAGGAATCCGCTGAATGGGGCCGCCTTTTCGCGGAATATGCCTTGGACGAAGTGCGGGCATGCCGGCTGATCGCGGGTGCGCAGGAGGTTCTGGACGCCTGGCGCGGCAGGCTGCCGCTCCGCGTGTGCTCCGGCGCGCCGCAGGAAGAATTGCGCGTCGTTCTGCGCGAACATCGGCTGGAAAACTATTTTGACGGCATCTACGGCTACCCGCCGGCCAAGGCGCGGCTGCTGGCAAGGATTGTCGCCGGAACCGGCCTGCCCCCGGATACCGTACTGATGGTGGGCGATGCCGTCACGGATCGCGAAGCGGCCGAGTATGCCGGGACGCTCTTTTACGGCGTCGGCGAGCAGCTCAGGGGCGGCGACTTCCCCTGGGGGCCGGATCTCACAGGGTTGAATGACTGGATTGCGAAAAACCTGGACGGATACTTTTTGTAAGCTGGCAATGAGAAAAATTTTTGCGTCTTGTCTCAGCGCATTTTTCTTCATCCTGTTCGCGTTTTCCCCTGTCGCCGGCACAGCGGCGGCTGACGAGCCGCGTCCGTCAGCACAGTCCGGAGCGGCTCCGGGATCCCCCGGACGGCCGATTTCTCCCCTTTCGCCGGCGGAGCGGAAGAAAGCCGCCGCCTGCATAGACTATTACAATCTCGCGAGCTCGCTGCTTGCCGCGGATCCCTATACGTTGCCGGAAATCTGCCATGCCGCGGCCCACGAATATCTGCGCAGGTGGCGCCTGAAACCCGTCCCCAGAATTGCCGCCGGCGCCGTCAAAGCGGCCGCCAGACGTCTTGAGCCGCCCAAGGGGCTTTTCGCCGAACAGACGTCCGGACAGCTCGCGCGCCTTATCGCGGACATGGGGCAGGCGCTGGAGGAGATACTGAAAGAATACCGCGCCCTGGAAAAATACGTCGGAGACGACGCCATTATTGACGACGGCGTCATGGGGGAAAAAATCGTCGCCCGCCTGGACGCGGCCTGCCGGAAATTTTTCGCCGCGCGACGCGATTTTCTGAAGCTGGCGGACGAAGAGAGCGCGCGAGCCGAAGATGTTTTCTTGCGGGACCATCCTCTCAGGCGGCAAATAGGTCTGGCCCGGGAGGCTTTTTCTCTCTTCCGGCAGTGCGCCTTGCTGCTCGGCGAAGAATATCCCGACAGGGAGACGCTCACGCAGATCAGCCGCGAACTCGGCAAGATCCTGGCTGAAGCCGGAAAACCGCCCTTTCGGGGCGCTCCTGACCTGGAGCGGGGATACCGCGCTTTTCTCGGCGAAGCGGGTCGTTTTGCCCAAGCGCTGTCTTCGGGCCTTGCCGGAAATTTTCATGCCTCGTCGCGGGAAGACATGACTGAGGCGATCTCCGCGAGCCGCAGGGCCTACAACAGCTTTGCCAGGACGATCAATGAACAATAAGGCGTCAAGCCCCTGACCTGCGGAAGAACGATTTTCATTCAACATGCTTGAATGACAAGAAAATACATTTTTGGCAAACCATTTGCATGGTCAAGGATGGAGAAAAAATCTCTTTTCCAATCTCAACGGCGGAGGTTTGCCATGTTCTTTCTTTTGGGCGGCAGCGAGAAAAAATCTCGCAAGGTGGAGAAAACTCTGGATTCCGAGACCATGGCCAAAGCCCGGGAAATTTTTTTGGCGGGGCGCTTTCCCGTGGTCACAACCCATCGGATAAAGGGGCGACGTATCGTCAAGGTGCTGGGGCTTGTCTGCTGCCGGGGCTTTGATTCGGAGGAAGCCTTTTTCGGCATGGCCGGACGCGCCATGAGCAAGGGCGCGCAGGCCATCATCGGCTACAATGAAAATGTGGCTTTCCATCCTGACGGCAGCAAATATTTTTCCTGCTTCGGCACGGCCGTCATGTTTGAATACAACCCCGGCGAAACGGACGTCCTGCCCCTGATGTTCCAGCACAAGTTCAGGGACCGGGGAGGCCCGCTTGCGGAGGCCGCCATCTGACCGTTGCGCATGTTTTCCGTTCCGCCGCTTTTGGCGGCACAGGCGGATGTGACGACAGCCGGCTATCTTTCAAAATAGGTATACCCCCGCAGCCCGTCTTCAAACGTCTGCATGATGGCGAAGCGTTCACTGGGTGAAATGCGTCCGCTTTTTACGGCCTTTTCCGCCGTGACGCGCAGGTCTTCAAGGAGACGCCGCGGTTCGTATTCGACATAGGAGAGAATGTCCGCAACGGTATCCCCGCGGATCTCCCGCACGTATTCGTACGTCCCGTCCTCGGCGGCGCGGATGGAAACCACATTGGTATCTCCCATGAGGTTGTGCAGATCCCCCAACGTTTCCTGATAGGCTCCCACAAGAAACGCGCCGAGGTAATACTCCTCTCCTTCGCGTAGCGGGTGCAGATCAAGGGTGGGCTTCATGCCCTGCGGATCAATGAAGTGGGCGATGCGGCCGTCGGAGTCGCAGGTGATGTCCGAGATGATGCCCTGGCGCGAGGGGAATTCCTTGAGCCGGTGTACCGGCATGATGGGGAAAAGCTGGTCTATGGCCCAGGAATCCGGCAGAGACTGGAATACACTGAAGTTGCCATAGTAGATATCGGCCAAACTCACGTCTATGTCTTCCAGATCGCGGGGGACATTTTTCAGTTTGGTTTTTTCCCGGGCTATGCGCATGATAATGGCCCAGAAAAAGCGCTCCGCCAGTGTACGCTGGCGCAACGTGACACGGCCGGTGAAAAAGAGCTGGCGTATTTCGTCCCGGTAATAGACGGCATCATTGTAGCATTCCTGAAGATTGCGCAGGGATATGCCGGAAAGAGCCTCATGCAGATTGCGCACCGGTTCAGGCGTGCCCTCGGGCAGGGTGTCCGGCAGCTGCACTTCCTCCACCATGCTCACATCCAGAATATTGAACAGCAGCACCGAGTAATAGGCCACCGTGGCGCGGCCGGATTCCGTGATGATATTGGGATGGGGGATCTGCTGCTCATCCAGAATGCTCATGATGGTTTCCACCACGTCGGCGCAGTATTCGTCCAACGTGTAATTGCGCGAGGAAATATAGTTGGTGTGCGAGCCGTCATAATCCACCGCGAGACCGCCGCCGAGATCCAGAAAACCCATGGGCGCGCCCTCCTGCGCAAGGCCCGCGTAAAGTCTGGCGCTTTCCATCACGCCCGTGCGTATGTCGCGTATATTGGGCACCTGTGAGCCCAGATGATGGTGCAGCAGACGGAAACAATCCAGCATGCCGCAGGATTTGAGCCTGTCCACCACATCCACTATCTGTGCCGGGGAAAGGCCGAAGGTGGAACGCTCTCCGCCGGAATCCGTCCAGTGCCCGCCCGCTTTGACGGCGAGCTTGGCCCGCACGCCGATATTGGGCCGCACATTGAGCGCCTTGCTGCGCTCCAGCAGCATATTGAGTTCCCCCGGCATTTCCAGAACAAAAAATAAATTGCAGCCGAGCCGCAGAGCCTGAAGTCCTAGGTCAATAAACTCCTCGTCCTTGTAACCGTTGCAGATGAGGCAGGCCTCCGGATCGCGCAGCAGGGAAACAGCCGCAATGAGCTCCGCCTTTGATCCCACCTCAAAGCCATGGTGGTAGCGCGCTCCGAAGTGGGCTATTTTTTCCACCACCTGCTGCTGCTGGTTGACCTTGATGGGGAAAACCCCGCGGAAAGCTCCTTTGTAGGCCAGGCCCCTGATGGCTTTGCGGAACGACTCGTGGATATTGGCAATGCGCGCGTCCAGAATGTTTTCCACGCGCAAGAGAACCGGCATGTCGTAACCGCGCTCGCGCAGGCCGGCGATGATCTCCGGAATGGGTATCTGCGGCCCTTTGGGCCCCTGCGGACAGATGACCACCTCACCCGCCTCGGAAATCGTGAAATACCCGGCCCCCCAGTTGTGGACGCCGTACAGTTCAATGGAGTCCTCCACCCGCCACTGCTGCAATGCGCGGTTTTTTGCCATTGCGTTTTCCTTCCTTCGGCCGCGCTCGCCGTATTTTTTCCGGACCGCCCGGAAGCGGTGCGGGGATCAATGAGAGATAGGCAATAATACATGATAGTTGCTGTAATTTGACAGCCGGTTCAACCTTCGTCCCGATGCTTGCCGGACAGATAGAAGTGATATACAAGCGGAAAAAATGCAAGATTTTTTGTGGTTTTTCTCCCGGCGGCAACGCTTGCGTCCACGCCGCCGCAACCTGACGTATGGAGCATCATGTACGTTTTGCCGCGCCTTATCCTGCTTTTCGTGTCGCTGCTGCCGCTTCTCGCCTCCTGTTCCGGATCGGGCGACGACAAGGCCGGCGCGCCTCCGGCTCCGGTGCGCGTCGCGGCCGTCCGGCGGGCTGACGTTCCGCAGCTGCTGTACGCCGTGGGCAACGTCAAGGCATCCGCCACAGTGGAGGTCAAATCCCGCGTTACCGGGGAAATCCAGCAGATACATTTTACGGAAGGCCAGGAGGTTACCGAGGGGCAGCCTCTCATCACCATTGATCCACGCCCCTTCGAAGCAATACTGCGTGAACGGCGCGGCATTCTCGCCAAGGATCAGGCGCAGTTGAACAAGGCCGAGGACGACATGCGCCGTTACAGCCAACTCGCGGGCGGCGGCTACGTGAGCCGGGAGTCATACGACAAGACCGTCACCGACGTGGCGGCGCTGAGAGCCACCGTGCAGGCTGACAGGGCCTCTGTGGAAAGCGCGGAGCTCGACCTTTCCTACTGCACCATTACCGCCCCCATTGAGGGGAGGGTGGGCGCTCTTAATGTGGACAAGGGCAACATGGTAAAAAATACCGACGCCGCGCCCATTGTCACCATTGACACCCTGTTGCCCATTTATGTGCTTTTTTCCGTGCCGGAAGCGCGTCTCCCCATTATTCAGGAACGCATGCGCGAAGGCCCGGTAAAAGTCAACGTCACGCCCACGGGCGGCGCCGCCGAAAGCGGCGTGCTGACGCTGATTGACAATACCGTGGACACGCGCACCGGCACCATTCGCCTGCGCGCCAATTTTGACAATCAGGACCGGCAGTTGTGGCCCGGGCAGTTTGTCCAGGTGGAACTGCCCCTCGGCATTGCCGTAAACGCCCTTACCGTGCCGAGCCGCGCCGTGCAGTCCGGCCGGGAGGAGTCCTACGTCTACATGGTGGACAAGGACAGCAAGGCGGCGTACCGCAAGGTGGCCACGCTTTTTGAGTATCGGGACAAAAGCGTGATAGAGGGCGATGTGACCGAAGGCGACAATGTTGTCATTGAGGGGCAGGTGCGGCTGGCTCCCGGGCTGCCCGTTCAGGTTTTACCGTAAATGGCGGCCCCCGCCGTTCGAGCGCAGTGAGATGATTCAAATCGCTCAGGAGGCGGACAAGGCTTCGCGCTTCGCCGGGACACCGGCCGGGCCGCTTTTCGGAGATGCGGGCGGTACACGCGGGAGCGGGGCTTTGTCGGACTTCAATATGGCGGAAGGGGAGGGATTTGAACCCCCGGAGGGCGCAAACCCTCAACGGTTTTCAAGACCGCCGCATTAAACCGCTCTGCCACCCTTCCCCGGAGCGAATCCGCCGCAGAACCGCACGCCGCGGGGTCGCATTGTCCGGCGCGGCACAAGACCCCTGCCAAAAATCAGCGGCGCCGCGCGTCCGCCGCTCAGTCAGGCGATATCCTTCCCGGGGCGGAAAAAAACAAGGACGACGCCTCTGACAAGGCGCCGCCCGGAAATGTCAAAGGCGGACACGCCTCACTTCTTGAGGGCGTCTTTCAAACCCTTGCCAGGCGTGAATTTGGCAACTTTGCTGGCAGGGATGGTAATCTCTTTGCCGGTCTGGGGATTACGCCCCTTGCGCGCCGCGCGCTTGACAACCTTGAAGCTGCCGAAACCGGTAAGCGTAATGGTGTCACCGGCGGCGAGAGTCTCACGCACAACGTCCACAACGGCGTTCAGCGCGGCCTCGGCTTTTGATTTTGTGGGAAGACCGGCCTTAGCGTAAACCTTTTCAACAATCTCAGCTTTTGTCATTTTCGTTCTCCATCTGGAGTTTGAGGGTTGCCCCATTAGTATGCCGCATAAGAAAAACCACTTGCGCTAGACTGCTTTCTAAGAAATGACAGGACGCATGTCAAACAAAAAAACCGCGGCAAGGCGAGAAAATTTGACCCTATCTTCCCGTTTTGGCTGCAAGCGTGAAGAAAAAAAAACGCTCCGTCCGCATTGCGCATTATAAATACTAATTATTATACGTAATTACAGACACAGCCCCGCTGCCCCCCCCATGGAATCCACAAAAAAATTTTCCGGCAACATTGCGGCGCGACGGACGTACCCCGCAGATACGCGGGAAACGCTGTCACAAATCCACGAGATCCACATCTGACTTTTTAAGGGAATGCCCCAGAAACAGGCAGCCGGTCCGGGCAAATCTGGCCCGGTTGTCCGTGGTCAGAAACCGGCAGACACCAACATGGTGTTCACGCAGCATCCCGCGCCCGGCAAGTTCTTCACGCGCGCATTGCGCTGTGGTGGCCGCAGAATCGACAATATGCACATCTCTGCCCACAACGCGTTGCAGCACAGGCAAGAGCGGGGGAAAATGCGTACAGCCCAAAAGCAGGGTATCAGGCCTGGGGGCCGCAACATCGGGAGTGAAAATATCTTTCAGATAACGTTTTGCCGTTTCTTCCACAACGGAACCTTCCAGCCAGCCTTCCTCAGCCAGCGGAACGAAAAGCGTGCAAGCCCGCCCCAGCACCCGCGCATCGGGACGGACGCGGGCTATGGCATGCTGGTACACGCCGCTGGCAATGGTCGCCTCCGTGGCTATGACCACGATCCGCCCGTTGCGGCTTGCCCGGGCCGCAGCCGCGGCTCCCGGCTCAACAACACCCAGCACCGGCAACGGGGCATAGCGCTTCCTCAGATCGGGCAAGGCCGCGGATGTCGCCGTATTGCAGGCAATCACCAGCATTTTGACGCCCATTTCCACGAGCCTGCCGGCGGCCTGCACGGTATAGCGGACAATGGTCGCCCTCCCCTTGGTGCCGTAGGGCAGCCGGGCCGTGTCTCCGAGATATGTCACATCCTCGGCCGGCAGGCAGGCATTGATGGCCTTGAGCACCGTCAGGCCGCCCATGCCCGAATCAAAGACTCCAACAGGAAGATGGCTGTTGTTCATGGCTGTATCCAAATTCCCCAATCGTAAAAAGTGGCCTGCATTCACAGCATTGCAGACGAACTGTATAATCCGTCACAGAAGGGCCGTAAAGCGCTTTTTCGAAACCGGCCCTTTTTTCAGCGCGTTCGTTCCGCTTGCCTGCGCACGGGCAAATGGAATATAGAACGTAGGGATGTAGAAAAAATCATGCCGATTTTACCCTTGGGGAGCATGGAAAGATGCTGGCTATTCTGGATTACGGGGCGGGCAACCAGACAAGCGTGAGACGCGCTCTGGAACATCTCGGTATTCCCTGCGCCGTAACGGCGGATACGGCCGTCGCGGAAAGCGCGGGCGGAATTGTTTTTCCCGGCGTTGGCGCGGCCGGACAGGCCATGACCATCCTGCGCCAAAGCGGACTGGACGGCATCCTGCGCCGGGCTGCCGGCAGGGGCCAGCCGCTTTTGGGCGTCTGCCTGGGGTGCCAGATTCTGCTGGAGGAAAGCGAGGAGAACAACACTAAAACTCTGGGCGTCATGCCTGGAATCTGCCGCCGTTTTGAAGACAACCTCATCCAGGAAGACGGCTCCCCCGCGCCGGTGCCCCACATGGGCTGGAACAGCCTGCGCGTCAGAACGGCAAGCCCCTTGCTGGCGGGCATTGACGCATCGGCCGAATTTTACTTCGTACACAGCTATTATGTGGACATCGCGCCGGATCTCGTGATTGCCACCACGATGTACGGCCGCGAATTCTGCTCCGTTTACGGCCGCGAAGGGCTGTGGGCCGTGCAGTTTCATCCGGAGAAAAGCGGCAGGCCCGGCCTGGCCCTGCTGCGCAATTTTTATGACTACTGCCGGGAGGCGGCGCATGCTCAGTAAACGCGTGATCCCTTGCCTTGACGTGCGCGACGGTCTGCTGACAAAAGGCATAAAATTCGCCGGCAACAAAGACATAGGCGATCCTGTGGAGAGCGCCCGCCGCTATTATGAGGAAGGCGCTGATGAAATCGTCTTTTACGACATCACCGCCTCGGCGGAAGCGCGCGGCATTTTTCTGGACGTGGTGGAACGCGTGGCCGAGCAGATCTTCATTCCCTTTTCCGTAGGGGGCGGAATTTCCTCCGTGCCCCAAATGCGGGAGGTGCTTCTGGCCGGCGCGGAAAAAGTTTCCGTCAACTCCGCCGCCGTGCAAAATCCGCGCATCATCGGCGAAGGGGCCGCCGCCTTCGGTTCGCAGGCCATTGTGGTGGGCATGGATGTGCTCGCCGTACCGGCGAGCGAAGCCGTCCCTTCGGGCTATGAAATCGTCATACACGGCGGGCGCAGGCGCACGGGGCTTGACGCCATCGCCTGGGCCAGGCGGTGCCAGGAACTCGGAGCCGGCGAGCTCTGCGTCAATTCCATCGACGCGGACGGAACCGGGGACGGCTACGAACTCGCCCTCACCAAAGCCGTCGCCCGGGCCGTGTCCATTCCCGTCATCGCTTCGGGCGGAGCCGGCGAGCCGCGGCACATGTACGAGGCGGTAAGCGAGGGCGGGGCCTCGGCGGCCCTTGTCGCCTCCATCGTACACTTCGGACAATACAGCATACGCGACTGCAAGGAGTATATGGCCTCACGGGGGGCAAAGATGCGCCTGACCTGGTAATTGACCAAAACTTCCCTGGACTTTTTCTGAAAAAACGCATATATTCCCGCCAGTGCGCGCCTTGTGCGGTACGCGCTCCAATTCCCCTGTTTTTTGAGGAGATAATTATGGCCCATAAAAAACTTGAACGCAAAAAAGAACTTGACCGCCGCCGCCACCGCCGGCAGGAGCGCCTGAAGCAGCGCATGCGGGAAGCGAAGGCCGGCAGGGCGTAAGCCTGCGGGACGTTATTCCGGAGTTTTTGACATGCCCATTTATGAGTACCTTTGTCCCAAGTGCCGCAAAATTTTTGAGGAATGGGCGGCATCCGCCAACGACGACACGGTGGAGCCCTGCCCGCGCTGCGCCACGCCGGCGTCGAGAGTCATGTCGCAGACATCCTTCGTGCTCAAGGGCGACGGCTGGTATGTCAGCGACTACGGATACCGCAAGGGAATAAAAGAAGACGGCAAGGAGGCTCAAAACGCCGCCGGCAGGGACGCCGACCGGGAAACCGCCAAGGCCGCCGGCGAGAAGGCTCCCGATGCCGCGACGCCCCAGCCTCCGGAGGCGGCCCCCGGCAAAGCCAGGGAGGCCGGAAGCCCGCCCGAATCCGCCGCAAAATCCGTCGCCGCGCGACAGAGCGCCGCCGCCCCCTGAATTGAAGGCAAGGCCCTGGCCGGGCAAATTGTCGTCCGGCGGCGCGCGAAGGCCAGGAAAACAGGAACGACGCCCTTACGGGCATCATCAGATTATTGCGGATGCGGCAGGGCTGAAGATGATCGAACGCTACACACGGGCCGAAATGGGCCGCATATGGACCTTGGAGAACCGCTACCGCGCCTGGCTGACCGTGGAACTCGCCGTTTGCGAAGCCTGGCGGGAAATGGGGCGCATCCCCGGGGAGGCGATGGATGTCATACGCGGCCGCGCCGACATTGACGTCGTCCGCATTCTGGAAATTGAGGAGAGCGCCCGGCACGACGTCATAGCCTTCCTTACGTCGCTGGAAGAAAAAATAGGGCCGGAGGCCCGTTATATTCATCTGGGCTGCACTTCCTCGGACATTGTGGATACGGCCAACGCCCTGCTGCTGCAACAGGCCGGGGAACTGATCCAGAAGGACGCGCGCGCGCTGCTGGAAGAACTGGAAACGCTGGCCCGGCGCCACAAGGGCGTTCTCTGTATGGGCCGCACCCACGGCATACACGCCGAGCCCACAAGCTTCGGCCTGAAAATCGCCGGATTTTACGCGGAATTCGCCCGCCATCTCAAGCGCTTTGCCGCCGCGGCGGAAAACATGCGCGTGGGCAAGATTTCCGGCGCCGTGGGAACCTATGCCTTTCTTTCGCCGGAGCTTGAGGCAAAAGCGCTTGCGCGCCTGAATCTCAAGGCGGACGAGCATTCCACCCAAATTATCCAGCGCGACCGCCATGCGCAGTTTTTTTCAACTCTGGCCGTCATGGCGGGCGGCATTGAACGTCTGTGCACGGAGCTGCGCCATCTGCAGCGCACGGAAGTGCTGGAGGCCGAAGAGGGATTTTCCGAAGGGCAAAAGGGATCTTCCGCCATGCCGCACAAAAGGAACCCCATCTCCGCCGAAAATATCTGCGGGATCTCCCGCCTCATACGTTCCAACGCGTTGGCCGCCATGGAAAATCAGGCGCTCTGGCATGAACGCGACATCAGCCACTCCTCCGTGGAACGGGTCATCATGCCGGACTCCGCCATTCTCGCCGACTACGCGCTCACGCGCCTTGCGGAACTGTTGCGCGGCCTCGTGGTCAACCCCGGGCGCATGCGCGAAAACATGGAAAAATCCTTCGGCCTCTGCTTTTCCCAGCGTCTGCTCACTGCCCTCGTGGACACGGGCCTGCCCCGGCAAAAAGCCTATGAAGCGGTGCAGCGCCTTGCCATGCAAAGCTGGGAGGAACGCCGATCCTTTCCGGAACTGGCCAGGGCGGACCCCGGCATACGGGCCCACCTCAGTAATGTGGAACTTGAGGATTTATTTGACATGGCCTATTATCTGCGTCATGAAGACGTCATATACGCCCGCCTGTTCACGCCGCCCCGGCAGCCGCGGGAGCGCAAGGGCACCTAGGGCATGATTGGCGAAAAACGCCGTCTGGCAAGGCTTCTGCTGGAAAAATCCTACCGCGGGGGCGACTTTGTTCTGACCTCCGGCCGCAGAAGCGACTACTATTTCGATTGCCGCGTCACGGCGCTGCACGCGGAAGGCTCACGGCTCATCGGCCTGCTGTTTAACGACATGCTTAACAACCTCGACATCAAGGGCGTGGGCGGCATGACCATGGGCGCCGACCCGCTGGTTTCCGCGGTTACCGTGACCTCCAGTGATTTCGGCCGTCCCCTCCACGGGCTTCTGGTGCGCAAAGAAGCCAAAGGGCACGGCACAGGGCAATTTGTCGAGGGGCTGGGCAATTTCAACGGGGGCGACTCCGTGGCCATGCTGGAGGACGTCGTCACCACCGGAAAATCGCTGCTTACCGCCTGCGGGAGGATACGCTCCGCGGGCCTCAGGATTGCCGCCGTTTGCGCCGTATTGGACAGGGAGGAAGGTGGACGTGAAATGCTTGAGGCGGCGGGCTATGATCTGCTCGCGCTTTTCACACGCCGGGAGTTGCTTGAACTGGCGCGCTGAGACGGGCATTCCGCGAACCGCCCGATTCCGGGCGGGCCGCTCGCTTTCTTTTTTCGCGCCCTTGTTGCTCTGTCTCTTTTTCCTGGCGGCGGCCGAGCCCGCCCTGGCCGACAACTGGCTGGCATCCGTCCGCGACGCGGCCCTGCCTTCCCATTTTGTGGCTGTGGACAAAGCCCGCCAGTCATTCCTTTTTTTTGAGAAGAAGAGCCCCCTCAAACTCAGGTACGCCTATCCCTGCACGACAGGCCAGCAGGCGGGCGACAAGCGGAAGCTCAATGACCTGCGCACGCCGGAAGGCGTCTATTTTGTGGAATACAAAATTGCCTCCGGCCTGGATTTCAGGGAATACGGCGGCATTGCCTATACGCTGAACTACCCCAACCCCGTTGACCGCCTGCGCGGCAAAACCGGCCACGGGATATGGATTCACAGCAAGGGCCTCGGCATTGTGCCGCGCGACACGCGCGGCTGCGTTGCCATCGGCCTTGAGGACATCAACGAAGTGGGGCCCAGCCTGACTCCGGGCACAGCGGTAATTCTGGCGGAGCGGCTGGACGAAAAACGTATCCCTGATCAGGATGACGGCTCGGCGCGGCAGTTGCGCCGGCTCATGGCCCAGTGGAGCAGCGCCTGGGCCGCCCGCTCGCGCAAAATGTTCGACTTTTATGATCCGGAGGCCTACACAAAAGCCATGCGGGAAAGTTTCGCCGCTTTCCGCCAGAACAAGGAACGCCTTTTCAGCGCGTTACAATTCATAAAGATTTACAATCGCGAAATACACGTTCTTGAAGGACCCGGCTACTGGGTCACCTGGGCGGAACAGCTGTACACGGCCTCCAATCTTGCCACGGAAGGCACGCGCCGCCTCTACTGGCAAAAGGACGGCAACAACTCCTTCCGCATTGTGGGCATGGAGTGGATACCCAGAGACACGGGCATGCGCGCGGATTTCCGGAAAGGCCGCCTTGTGGCCGAAACGGTAAGCCAGGCCACGGACGCGTCTTCCGAACTGCCGGTTCCGCCGCCCCTGACCATGCCGGAAAGGCCCGGAGAAGCCTCTCTCCCGCAGAAGGAAGTTCCAGACGCGCCCAAAGGCGGCAGGCGGCTGGAAGCCTCTCTTCTGGTGCCGCCCTCCGCGCCGCCGCCGCCCGCCGTCATACTGTGGGAAAAACGCGATCCGCCGGCCGCGCCGTCTCCGGAAAAAGAACAGGCAGGCGGCGGAGGCGGCCCATCCTCAAAAGCGGTGGCGACGCAACCGCCGACAGCGGTGATGCAGCCCGCGGCGCAAGATCAGGCTGCCGCCCCGCCTCAAAATCCGCGGGAGCCAGCGGGGCGGACGCAAACGCCGGGTTCGCCGCGCGCGGAAGAAAGCCGGATAGCCGAGTATTTGGACTCCGTCAGCGCCGATATCGGCGCCACTCTGGAGAGATGGCGGCAATCATGGGAATCCGGCCGTCTGGACGACTACGTCCGGCATTATGACGACAAGGCCGTTCAGCAGGGGCGTTGGGGCGCAAAAAACATACGCCGCCAGAAAGAATCCCTCTGGGCGCGGATACAACCGACTCTGGTGCGGTTCTCCGGAATGAGAATCGTCCCCGACAAAGACGCCGGACAGGCGAAGAGGCGAAACGGCGGTCGCGGCGGGCGGTGCGTCATTGTGGACATGAACCAGATTTATGCGGACAGCTCCGGCCACAGCGACAAGGGCACCAAAACCCTCCAACTCTGCCCCAACGGCGGCGAATGGAAAATTCACCGCGAAAGCTGGGTTGCGCTGCCGCCGGACCCGCAGGCGGAACGCGAAGCGGCGCTGCCGTCAGACTGAAGGCGGCCCCATTGAAGTACAGAGAACACCTCTGCATAGTGTTCATGCGCGACAGAGGCGCGCGGCATTCCTTCCGCATGCGCGCCGCCGTTTTTTACGCCCTGCTCTGCAGCATTGTCTGCCTGCCCCTGCTCGTCTGCGCCCTCGGCTGGTTCTCTTACAATATATGGAAAGAAAACAAAATATTGCATGAAGACATTCTGCGTTTTGAAGACGGGTTTCAGAAAGCCCAAAGCATAGCCGAACGTCTGGAGAATATAGAGGAGCTGCTCAACGAAAACGCCGTTGCCGGCAAGGACATCCTTGTGCGCAGGCTTGCCTCGTCTTCCGAAACCGGCCCTCCGCCCCCCTCTGAAGACGCGGCGGACGTCGCGGCCGGGGACGGGCAGACCGCCCAATCGCCCGCTCCCGCGCCGCAAGATGAACTTCAGGCGGTCAACGCGGACTATATCGCGGTGGACAACGTCCAGGCGCGCGTTCTGCCCGAAAACAGACTGCGCATTGCCCTTGACCTGCGCAATACCGACTACCAGAAAATCGCCGCGGGCAGAGTTTCCGCCATGCTGCTCACGGCGGACGGCGCGCGGCACGAGCCTGTGTTCACCCCTTACAATGTCGGCGATTTTCGCATCAGCCGGTTCAAACGCACGGTCATGCACGCCAAACTCCCCCCCCGGCTGAATCTCGCCAATTCCCAGGTGATTCTTGAAGTCCGCAGGGAAGACAACTCCGTCGTCTACCGCAATTTTTTCGCCGTGGAGCGCTGAAAGGCAGGTGTTGACCGGAACGCCGCGCCATACCGGCTCCCCGCGCATTTCGCCCTGCGCCCGCAACCAGCAACAAGGAGACGGACATGCGGGAAAATATCCTGATTGTGGGCGGCGTGGCTCTCGGCCCCAAGGCCGCCTGCCGCTGCAAGCGCCTGAACCCCGAAGCCAGCGTGACGATAGTGGATGAAAACCGCTATATTTCCTACGGGGGCTGCGGCATCCCCTACTACGTGTCCGGTGAGGTGGACAATCTGGATGATCTGCGGGCCACTCCCTACCACACCATACGGGATCCCGAATTCTTCCGCGCCATGAAGGGCGTGACCGTGCGCGCGCAAACGCGCGCCCTGGCAATCGACCGCGCCGCCGGAAAGCTCCTTGTCAGGGATCTTGCCGCCGGTCGGGAGGAAAGCCTGCCCTACGACAAACTCCTCCTCGCCACGGGCGCGCGCCCGCGCATTCCCCCGGTGGAGGGCCGCGATCTGGACGGCGTGTTTTCCCTGACAAGGCTGGAAGCGGCCGAGGCGATCCGCGCCGCCTGCCGGAGCGGCGCCGTGAACGACGCCGTTGTCGTGGGAGGCGGCTTTATCGGGCTGGAGGCCGCCGTGGCGCTTTCCGACATGTGGGGCGTCAGGGTAAGCGTGGTGGAAGCGGCCGATCATCTGCTGCCGGGCGTCCTTTCCCCGGATCTGGCCCGCATGGCGTCCCATGACTGCGCGAGGCACAATGTGGGCGTCTTCACCGGCGAGAACGTCGCGCGCCTCACGGGCAAAGGCGGGACGGTGGGGAGCGTGGTCACGGAGCAGCGCGAGCTTCCCTGCCAGATCGTCATTTTCGCGACGGGTTTTGTCCCCAACGGCGATCTCGCCGAAGCGGCCGGCATCGCGGTAACTTCCTTCGGCGCCGTGATCGTGGACGAACATATGCGCACCTCGGACGCGTCCATTTACGCCGGGGGCGACTGCGTCTCGGTCAGGAACATCATCACCGGCAAAAACGGCTATCTGCCCCTGGGCAGCATGGCCAATCGCCAGGGACGCGTCATCGGCACCAACCTGGCCGGCGGTTCGGCCGTCTTTCCCGGCTGTGTGGGAACCTGGGCCGTCAAACTCTTTGATCTTTCCTTCTGCGGAGCCGGCCTGACAGTCGAACAAGCCCGAAAAGAAGGTTTCGAGGCGGTCGGCGTCAGCGTGGAGCAGCTTGACCGCGCGCACTTTTATCCGGAAAAGAGCATGATGGGCCTCACCCTGGTCGCGGACAGGAACGGCGGGCGCGTTCTCGGCATCCAGGGCGCCGGCCCGGCCGGCGACGCCCTCAAGGCCCGCATCGACGCCGTGGCCGGCGTGCTGCAGTACGCCAGACCCGTCGTGGGGGACATCTCCAATCTGGAAGTCTGCTACGCCCCTCCCTTTGCCGCGGCCATGGACATTGTCAACGCCGTCGCCAACGTGACGGAAAACGTGCTGGCCGGACGATTCCAACCGGTAACGGCCGACGCCTTCATGGAATTGTGGAGCAACCGCGACAAGAACCGGGTTTTCTTCATTGACGCGCGCC